>JBFMAE010000243.1:0-6795 GCA_040756085.1 Thermodesulfobacteriota bacterium
ATATGGTATGAGGGAGACAGGATTGAAAA
This sequence comes from Thermodesulfobacteriota bacterium, assembly GCA_040756085.1. Classification (GTDB taxonomy): domain Bacteria; phylum Desulfobacterota; class BSN033; order BSN033; family UBA1163; genus JBFMAE01. Next base: position 30 of record JBFMAE010000243.1, read on the forward strand.
ACCTTTGATTCAGTTTTATAAATTTATGTATAATTTTTTCTTGGAGGAAAGAAGAATCTTATGATAGCGAAAAGATAGGTAAGAAAGATGATGGTTTTGCCTTTCTTTACCAGGGGGGTGGATCGGATTTCCACTTTCTGTGTGGAGTATATCAAAAGAGTCTATAATAAAAAAGGAGCAAACCAATGGGTTAGTCCCTTTAACTGGAGCCCACGAAAGGATTTAAACTGCCAACCCGCTGATTACAAATTTAAAAATAGTTTTTTTATAACCTGTTGAATCGGTGGTTCAAATTCTACCCATGCTACCAAATCATATCGAGGGTTGCGAATTCTGCAACCCTTATCTTTTGGCTTGGTGTCTAAAAGGGTGTCTATTACTCCATTCATTGTGTTTTCTTCCTCCTCATTTCCTCAATCTCAATATCCACCTGTTTTAGCCTCTGAATGACCTGGTTTAATTCCTCATTTTCCTGGAGAATTCCTACCCAGATTTTGGCCTGTTCAGCCAGAAAGCTCTTCGGGTAGTTCTTTATCAATTTTTTGAAATATTCGAGCGATTTTTCAAGATCCCTCTGGGGATTTCCGAAATGAGAATAAATAAGCCCCAAATTAAAAAGGGCCTCGTCTTTTGGAGATCGGGGATCAGACAGAGACAAAATCTTCTGATTTTCACCAACCGCCCCCTCATAATTTCCATGAGCAAGAAACTTCTGGCTTCGAATGATATATTCTCGACCCTCTCCAGGTTCTTCAGATTTTGCTTGCGGCTGTTTCGCTCTCACTGGGTACTTAACCATCTGTTTCGTTTTCTCCATTTCCCTAATCGTCTCTTTTAATTTTTCAATCTTTTTGATTGCTTCCTGGTTCTCCAGTATTACCCCCACCAAGATTTTGGCCTGTTCCACCAGATGACTTTTAGGGTAGTCATTCAAAATTTTCAGAAAAAGATCAAGGGATTTTTTATAATCTCTTTTGGGATTTCCGAAATGGGCATAAACCAGGCCTATGTTAAAAAAAGCCTCGTCTTCCAGAGGTTTGTGGGGAGAAAGAGAAAGAACCTTCTGATACTCGTCCAGGGCACCATCATAATTCCTCTGAGCAAGAAGTTTCTGACCGCGCAAAAGATATTCCTGAGCTTCCTCTCTCTTTCTGGCATCGTTAATCGCTGCACAACTAAAAAGTGAAAGAAAAATTAGGCTGGCAATACAAAAACAAACGTGCTTCCATGCCCTGGCTTGCTTTCTGCCCATATTTTACCACCATGGTGGGTTATGATCTGCTTGGCAATGGCTAAACCCAAGCCCGTCCCCTTGATTTGAGGTGATCCTCCGGTAGTTACTTGTTGAAACTTTTCGAAAATGGTAATGAGATTTTCTGCTGGGATACCAGGCCCTGTGTCTGCAACCGAAACTTCCACCCCATGGTCGATAGAGCGAACAGAAATCCTTACTCGACCCTTCTCAGGAGTGAACTTAATGGCGTTTCCGATAATATTCCGTAGTGCTTCAAGAATCCTCTCACTGTCGATCTTTATGATTGGCAATCTCTCCGTGACCATTACTTCGAGATTGATTTTTTTGGCTTCAACGAGAGGGCCTATCTCTTCAATCGCCTGATCAATCAGAGGACGAATATTTTTGGGTTCAGGATTAAATGACATCATTCCTGCTTCCATTTTGGAAAGGTCTAATAATGAATTGAGCATCCTTATCAATCGATTAATTTCCTTTTCAAGTATCGCTAGGAGATCTCTTTGTCCTTCTGTAATCGGTCCTTCTGCGCCTTTCTTTAGGAGGCTTGTTCCCATTTTTATAGTAGAGAGGGGATTACGTAGTTCGTGGGCTATAGAAGAGAAAAACTCGGACTTCATATTATCTAACTCCTTCAGCTTGTTACACATGAGATTAAAAGCACCTGCCAAGTCTGCTAATTCTGGTGGAGAGGAAAGGTGGAGATCCTCTTTAAAATTTCCTTTCCCAATTTCATTGGTCTTTTTTTTCAGAAGAGAGAGAGGGTAGGTAATACTTCTATTAATAAATAAAGAAATAATAATACCAAATATCAGGAATGCTCCGGTTGCCACCATTGCCATTCTTCGCAATTCGGTTCCGACCTCATGTAACCTCTGAATCTTATAGGTGGTATTGCGCCTGGTGTTAATTTCTAATTTTTCAAGCTCGTCTATTATTGAAATTGTAGCCTTTTTCTTTTCTGAGTCGAACCACTGGTGAGAATAATCGTTTCCAGTCTTCAGATAGTTCAATTCTTCATGAACCAGAGATTGGTAATGTTGAAAAGATTCCTTGATGTTGTTCAAAGAACTTCTTGTTTGAGAGGGGTCTGCGATTGACGCCATTTCTCTGAGATATCGATCAAAATCGTTTTTAAGTCGCATGAACTCATTATAAAACACCTCATCTTTAGAAATAACAAATTTCCTCTCGTAACGTACCTCTGAGAAAATGATATCTGAAAGTTTCTCTGCAACGGCAATCATGCGGTTATTGATTGTTAGAATAGATTGGGTCACTTCATTGATTTGGCCTATTTGGACAATAGTGTACGTACTCATTCCTATCACTAAAGTGAAGATTATGAGGTATCCTATTAGAAGTCTGGAAAATATGGTGAGTTTCATTTTCCGGAGGTTCGTCCATCCAAAAGAGCTAATCATTTTACAAAAGCGATGCAACTCCCAATTTTAAAAAACTTTTAAGATATTATATCACAAGGATAAAACAAATGGCAGTTGAATAAGTGTTAAGACATAATAAAATCCTTTTTAATGGTCTATTCTCCCGGAACCTATATCAACCGGCTAAGAAAAATATGAAACAGAAACGAGTTTGAGGAAAAAATTTCACTTTCTTTGGTACGAGAAGGAGGATGTTTCTCTCGTATGATAACTTTTAGGACTTACAGAGGTATCGTGGATTGATGGTTAAGTTGATTAGTGAGTTGACTCCATAGGTCAAGCAGACCTTGGGGAGATTAAATCTACCCACCGCTAACTTATTGAAATTATAGAGTCTTTGGATGGATTTGAACCACCAGTTCGCTGATTACAAATAGGCAGAGGTGGCTTAATGATTTCGATAAATTATCAATATTATTAATATTATGGTGATCTGTAATACAGGTTAACAGAATTTACACCATTTTGTTAGTTAAAAGTGTGAAAGGAGGAAGTGGGAGGACAATTTTCACATTATCCCCTGCCTCATAAAATTTTTCCTCGAATTTCTATGATCCCTGCCGTCACCCCTGAGGCGTTGTCAACAGGTTGTGACTCCTAATCCGAGAGAAACCTTTCCAATATTGTTAGCAGTCAGCATATGAGATATTTCGGATTTATCGCTTTATTTGGATACAAAATGCAAATTTAATTCTATTTATTTAGCCATCGAATCAGACCGAATGTAAAAAAATCCTTCCTTCGAAATTTCATTATATCTCAACGCCATTACTGCATCCTTTCCAACCCATAAATACTCCTCTTTATTCCTGAATGGTTTTCCACCCTCCCCAAATTTATCGAATACGGCCTCCTTAAGAGAATTCCAGTTAGGAAGATCTTGCGTAGTAACCATTCCAACATAAAATTTTTCTTTCCAAAAACCATATTGAATCGTTGTGAGTTTTCCATTTCCTAATTTGAACGCATCCCTTTCTTTTAAATAAAACTCTATTCCCCCATGGCTTGGGTCTGTTCTATAATGCTTCATCCCTTCAAGAGTCGATAACTTTGTCTCCCATTTGATACCATTAAACCCCTCTGGCTCTAAACCAGGCTTAAAACTAACGAGCTTACAGTTTTCATTAGGTAAATAGACTGGAAAGTCATTTTTATGGGTGGCACAACCTATCGCCACGACAAGAGAGAAAGAAATCAAAATACCAATTAACCTTTTCATACTTTACCTCCTTCTTTTTTAAACAATTTTTGCTTCCTTCACTTCTCCAGATAGTTCATATAAAAATATTTTAGGGGATAGAAATTAAGAACCTGAGTATTTAGATATTCAAAAAAAATGCCAAATGGTAACTTAAATTCTGGGTTGCTTTTGAGTGTAATTGATTTAAGTCGTATCAAACCGGGTAAAATACAGACAAATCGTTTTCTAAAAAGAAATACTTTAGTGGACATTTTTGTGTGAAATATTTTCAACTTGGGACATCGCATACATCTTTTTAGAATGATTGAAATTAAAAGGGTCAGGTCAACTCTTGGCGTGCCCAGCGAAGGGCAGCGCTTTCTAACGGGTGGAAGTCCCGTCATGCCCGCCTGCGGTAGGCAGGGTAAAAGCCAGAGCCATGTAGCTTGGATGGCAGGGGGAAGGGGAGATGCTTCCTTCTGAAGCCCATCGACAAAGCCCTGTATAGCGGGGTGAGCGACTATGCGGGTCGTAACTTACGTGAACGTAGAAGTAGCCTCGTAAAAGACTAAGCTCTACTGGCCGAGCCTTTCAAAAATAGGTGAAGGCAGGACTCTTTTACGGACACCGGCTGAGAGGTAAGAGAGCGGTAGCGGGGTATCAGCGGCGACACGGATAGAAAGGAGCGCAGTCAATTGGGGAAACCCTCCTTGTCCCTTATGGAAACATGAGGAGCAGAGGTAGGCACTATAAGTCGATTGACGAAGTGTGCCTTATTCAATCTCTCGAAACATTTTTTCCAGTAAATCGGGGATGTCAAGCTCTTTTGCCCACTTTTCAAGGTAAGCCCGGTCCAGATTTTGCCGCTGGAGTTTTGCCACGTTCAAAGCGTCGTTAAATTGTCGTTCCGAACCGGACATCCTCGACCATTCCAGCTTGGCCAGAATGGTGTCCTCAGCAGTCGCAAACCACCGGTTTTCCCCGAGATAGAAGGCAGGTTGCCTCCTTGAAAACTCAATCCTGCTAAAGGGCCTTGATTTCCGGACGATCAGATCGACCTTGAAGCCTGTTTCGAGGTGAACCACATTGAACATTTGCTCCCTGGCAAGGGCATCCATTGCCGCCTCCATACTCCGGTAGAATGCTGGCCCTAGGCTTTCGAGAAGTCTTTCCAAAGTTCTTTGCTCCACTTCTATGACGATGTCAGCATCCTGAGTGGCCCGGGGGAGCCCGTGGATATTACTCGCAAAGGAACCTGTAATCATATAGGAGATTCCACATTCATCTAGCTTAGACAAAAGTAGTTTTAATGCGTCTTCAGACGTCATGGTAGGATGTCACGGGCACCGGGATAAGCCTGAAGAAATAGGTTTTCAGGAAGGAGGCATCGGATGACCGCCAGTCTCACTTGCTCTTCATTGTAGTTTGGATGGCGTTTTCGTATTCCTTCTGCGAGAAGGGTACGGCAAGTCTCGGATAAGAGAGCAGCGGATTGGAGACGCTTTTCAGGGTCCATGCGTTGAAAAATTTCGATCTGGACCTTTTCAGCGTCACAACTCGTGTCGAGAGGTCTCATCGGTTGATAAAACCATTCGGCCTCGGTGGTCACGAGGCAAATTAAGATTTGGAGCCCACGGACGGATTTGAACCGCCAACCCGCTGATTACAAATCAGCAGCTCTACCCTTGAGCTACGTGGGCTTCTTCTGTAATTTCGGCCACTTCTGAATTGGCAAAATTATCCTTGCCGGAAACTGTGAAAAAATTGTGAAAAAAGTTTTGACGTGAACGGTCAAGACTTTGAGCTGCTTCCCTGAGAGTCTCGATTGAATGATGAGCATACCTCTTGGTGGTCTCTCCCGTCAGATGGCCGAGGAATTTTTGAACCTTGTATAGATCCTCTCCTGCCTGGACTAAACGGGTGGCACAGGTATGGCGAAAATCATGGAACCTGAAATCCTTAATACCGGCTTTGGCAAGAGTAATAGTCAAAGCTCTGTCCACGTTTCGACCCGTGTATCTTGTATGGCTTGCAGTATAAAACACCAGGTCGGTCCTCAGGGATCTTGGGCGGCTTTTTAGAATTTCCAAAGCAGTATTGCTCAGAGGCACCACCTTCGGCTCACCGTTCTTTGTTTCCAAGATGACTATGGTTTTGAGTTTCAAATCTACCATTGGCCACGTGAGGGAAAGAAGTTCATTTTGCCTAAGTCCCGTCTCCATCGCAAAAAGGCAGATCTCCCACAGCCATTGTGGAGAGGTCCTCTTTAACTTCCCTTCCTCTTCATAACTCAACCATCTGGTTCGCTTATTATTCTCTTTCTCCATTTCCACCCTTTTCATGGGATTTTCGCCTCTGAAAAAAGGTGGATTCCATTTGTAGATGGCCCTGTTAAATGCATTCTTCAATACGGCCAAATCTCTGTTTACTGTAGCAGGTTTCACTCCTGCCCGCAACCTCTTTTCTTTGTATCTGTCGATCAGTTCAGGGGTGACCTCCGAAAGGGTGCAGCCATCAAAGAAAGTCTGAAGGTTCTTGACATATCCCCTGTAAGCCCTTTGGGTTTTTTTCTTGGATACATGTTCATTCAGATATCTCTCCATCATTTCTTTGAAGGTCCTTGTTCCTACCTGGTTGATCTCGAACCACTTGCCCTGTACTATTTCATATTTCACCTTGTCCAGAATCTTTTGAGCAAGCTTTCGGTCTGTGGTCTCGGTTGACCTACGGTAACACTTACCTTGATAAGTGAAACTCATCCACCAGACCTTGCCTCTCCTAAATAGCCCCATTTTGTCCCTCCCTTCTGAGGCTCTTGATTCGGTCTGGTCTCCCGTTGCAAAAAGTATAATTCAAACCTCTGACTTCATCAATACTTTTTTCGATAAT
>JBFMAE010000244.1:0-2835 GCA_040756085.1 Thermodesulfobacteriota bacterium
CTAAGGGGTAAAGGTTAGGGTAAAGAGGCCGGTTTTATTTATGGACAATGAGCGTTAAACGATGAACGATGAAAAGTGTATCATCTTTTTGTTCGTTGTCCATCGTTCATTGTAGGTCATGGGCTTCCTAACCTTAACCCTAACCCACAAAGGCTACTGACATCGCTCCCCGTGACGTAACCATCGTGGGAAATTACGTCCATTTTACCTCCACAGGTCTTTAAAATAGTCGGCAAGGGAGGGGTTAAACTCCTGAACCTTATTTTTCACTTCTTCATTTCGGGGATCCATGGTCCAGGTATTCCAATCTTCCTTTTTGGGATCCATTCTTAAAATCTGCATTTCCCAGAGGGTATGGATGGAATATTGAAGTGGATCTTCCAGACTCTCGCCAATGTCGCCGACACAACACATCCGGGTTCCCTGGTACCGTTGAAAGGCTCTTTCATAGAATTCCTTTGTCGTCATGGAACCTGCGCTGACCACGGAGAGATCGGTGAGGGGAAGTCCAGGAAGATTCCCTGTTTTCGAAACTTCAAAGATACACTGGGAGAAAACAGGAATCAGCTCCACGCCCTTTTTTTTACATTCCTGATAAATCCGTTGAATTCCTTCCAGGCTGCCGCAGGCCGTGAAGATATAGACCTGTTTGGGCAGATGCTTAGCGAATCCATTTCTTAAAAAGAAAGCGATCGTTGAACCAGAGGCAATGGCAGTCTCCGGTATCAGCCAAGTGTCCCCGCAGTATTCTCCGATGAAGTTTTGAGCATGAATCTCCCAATCGGTGCCTTCCTGATTGAGGATCCGCTGGAGTTTGATAAAACCGGTGGGGAGAAGTATGGAGTCAAAGGGTGGGGCATTCCCTATGGCATATTGAAAATCGAAGGGATAGGCGCCCCTGAGGATAAGGTATTGGGATAATTCCTTCCCTTTGAGTTGTTCAAAGAATACCTCGACGAACGATCTGGCAATGTAGCGGATTATATTAAATTTTGGCCGCCCACTGATTTCCCTTCCGAGAAGAAATTGTTGGCCGACCTCGCTCTCCACCACATAGATCAAAGGAGGGATGGTTGGATCATTTCTGAGATGCCGCACCTCCCATACCCTGGCACTCCCAATCGCATTGGTGCTGTATGGTTTTCCGATCTCTTCTAAAAAAGTTCGTTCAGCCATTCATTGTCTCCTTCACTTGAACAAAAAAAGACGGAATATTGGAAAATTTGGAATAGTGGAATATTGGGTGAAGGAAGTTTTAGCCTCCCTTCGATTGCACGCTGATTTTGGCTGTTAGCCCATTATTCCAACATTCCATCATTTCATTTATTCCTTATTTGGGTATAACACCACTTGGGAACCTCTCCGTATATACCCTTTTCACATCCGGCATCTTCTCTAAGAGCCCGGCCTTGAACATATCCCTCGCCACTCTCTCCCATTTCTTCGGCAGGATGAAACCCAGACCATTCTTTTTCGTATCGGCGGTGATCATCAAAGCCTTCATCGGAGCCACTGCATCCATCTCGTGGGCAAAGTCGAGGCCCTCGTTCACTTTTTTCAAAATTTCAAAAGTCTCTCTGGGGTTTTCGAGCGCCCATAGGAATCCCTTATATCTCCCCATTACCACTGCCTGAACCACATCAGGATATTTCTTGATGATCTCCTCTGTGGTGAAAAGGACGTTATCCATCCAGTCGATGCCCATATCTTTATAGTCGGTCGTATAAAAAGTCTTTCCCATCTTTTTCGTCTCACGCTGAGCAGTGATCAATTCATTATAGATCATTGCGGAGGCGAGTGGCCATTTCCCCGTCAGCCACGGTTTGATATCCCCACCCTGGTTTTGGATGGTGAACTGTTTTTCCCAGCCTTTGCCGACAGCACATTTTGCCTTGGCATCATATCCGATCCAGATGCCGAAGTCCCCTTTGATGTCTTTTGCAGATTTGATCGGCTTCCAGGAGATGATCCTCATGGCACTCGTTTGAAAATCGACGCTCACGGCAACGAGATCGATTCCTTCCCTTTCACGGGCCCGGATGATATTTTCCGGATAGTCATTCCCGAAGGCGATGTTTCCTGCCCTCACCGCAGCAACGACCTTCTGAATCGGAGAGATGCCCGGCCCTCCCTGGACCTCCCTCACCTTCACCTTTCCATAAAAACCTTTGTCCACTCCCACCCAACCGCCTGCCGATTCCATATGAATAAACCAGGCTTCATGAACGCTCGCTTCCTTCTCCTGACCAATGGTTGAAACCGGAATAGCGAAAAGCGTGATGACCACGAAACAGGCAAAAATTCTTCTCATTTTTTCCCTCCTCCTTCTTTAAATATTGAGTTTTGAGTTCGGAGTTAAGAGTTCGGAGTCAAAACTCAAAACTAAAAACTCCGAACTCCGAACTAAAATCACCTCCTTTCTGCGGAGATGTGCCAGGCGATCACCCGTTTTTCAATCAGGGCAATCACACCCACAAAGGAGAGGCCTAACAGGGAACAGGCAATGATGCTGGCAAAGACCCGCGGGGTGTCCATGATGTAGATGGCGTCCACGATGAGAAAACCCAATCCCCGGTAGGCTCCGAACACTTCACCTACCACCGCACCGATCACGGCGAGGGTCCAGGCGACTTTAAAGCTGGCGAACATCTGGGGGAGGGCAAAAGGAAACTGGAGATACCAGAATTTTTGCCAACCGGATGAATGGTAAGAATCCATCCATTTCATCTCCGATGCCCCGACCGAGGCGAGGGCCTTGAAGGTTGGTCCCAGCACAGGAAAGAAGACGCAGATGAAGGCCGTGATCACCTTGGACCACATGCCGCTCCCGAAGAT
>JBFMAE010000245.1:0-8791 GCA_040756085.1 Thermodesulfobacteriota bacterium
CCATTTAATGGAGTGGGTGGAAAGTAAGATCTATGAGGAGAAAGGTATCTCCCTTGAAAGGGAGGTAAGGGTGGTGGGTGAGTGAAGGAAACATCCCTCAAGAAAAAAAAGGTGGGCGTATTGATGGGGGGCCTCTCTCGGGAGAGGGAGATTTCCCTGAAGACCGGAAAGGCCATCCTGAAAGCCCTGATGGAAAAGGGATATAACGCTCACCCCATTAATGTGGGCGAGGATATTGTCGAAACATTGATTAGAGAAAAGATCCAATGTGCCTTTATTGCGCTCCACGGTCGGTTTGGAGAGGACGGAACTATTCAGGGGATGCTGGAGTTGATGAAGATTCCTTACACCGGTTCAGGCGTCCTGGCAAGCGCTTTGGCCATGCATAAGGTCATGGCCAAGAAGGTCTTTCTTTGCGAAAAGATACCGACCCCTCGCTTCGAGGTCTTTCAGCAGGAGAAGATCGAGAAAGATCCGAAAAGAATCATTCCGTTTCCGCTGCCGCTGGTGGTCAAACCGGCAAGGGAAGGGTCTACCATTGGAGTCTCTATTGTCAGGAGGGAAGAAGAGTGGCCTCTCGCCTTAAAGGAGGCGAACAAATACGATGAAGAGATACTGGTAGAGGAGTTTATGAAAGGTAGGGAGATCACCGTAGGTATTCTCGAAGACATCCCTCTACCTATCATTGAGATTGTTCCCAAGAGCGGTTTTTATGATTACCATTCCAAATATACAAAAGGAGAGACGGAATATATTATCCCCGCTCGCATTCCAAGGGAAAAGTATCTTTATGCTCAGGAGATTGGCCTCAAGGCCTTTCAGGTGCTGGACTGCTCGGGTTGTGCCCGAGTGGATTTAATGACCGATGAAGACGAGAATCCGTTTGTGATCGATGTGAACACCATGCCGGGGATGACGGAGACGAGTCTTCTCCCTAAGGCTGCCAGCTATGCAGGGATTTCATTTGGAGACTTGGTTGAGCGGATTCTATTGGGAGCATCATTAAAGATAGAAGGTGGAAATTAGAGTAGAAAGTTGATTCGCGGATAGGCCACTTTCCACCTTCCACTTTCAGCATTCGAATATGAGAGAGACGGTCACAATCCAACAGGAAAAGTTCTTCCGACCGAAGAAGAAAAGGGAAGAAAAAGGAGAGGAGAAGTTTCAGGGAATGCTGAAGAAGGTCCTTCGAGTGGCTTTTCAACTTCTTCTTTACTCTTCCATCCTCTTTTTCGGGCATCGGGTCTATGTCTATCTCCTGGAAAATTCTTTTTTTCAAGTGAGGGAGGTTAAAATAGAAGGATGTCGAAAGATTGCACCGGAAACCCTCCTTTCCCTCATCCGGATAGAAGGGATGCCCAACCTCTTCACTGTGAGTCTGAGCAAGGTGGCCAGACGACTGGAATCCCATCCCTGGATTGAGCGGGTGAGAGCGAGAAAGGTTTTTCCCAGCAAAATATTGATTCAGGTAGAGGAGAGGAAACCCATTGCTATTCTTCAGTTGGAAGACCTTTACTATATCGATACTAAAGGGGTGATCTTTTCTTCAGTGGGTGACAGAGATGAATATAACTATCCTTTCCTTACCGGATTGACCCGTCAGGTTCTGGAAAAAGATCCGGAAGAGGCAAAAAGACTCATCACGAAGGCATTAGAACTTTTAAGGATCGTCGAAAAAGAGAAGGTTCCTCCTCTGGAGGAAATTTCTGAGATTCAAATGGAGAAGATCTTTGGAATCCACTGTTTCACACGGGCCGAAGGGGTGGAGGTAAGAATGGGTTGGGAACACTTTGGAGAGAAGTTAAAACGATTGTCCCTCATCTGGTCAGATCTTCAAAAAAGAGGATTTTCAGCAGCCTCGATCGACTGCAGTGATTTAAAGAGAATGGTGGTCAAAAAGATCCCCCGAGGAGGGGAAAATGGGAGGAGGTGATTGTAAGGTGGGCAAGAAGGATTCATTAATGGTTGGATTGGACATCGGAACCACAAAAATCTGCACTGTGGTCGGAGAAATAGCAGAAGGCCAGGTTGACATCATTGGTCTTGGAACTTTTCCCTCAAAAGGGTTGCGAAAGGGTGTGGTCATCAATATCGAGAGCACGGTCCAATCGATCAAAAAGGCGGTCGAAGAGGCAGAATTGATGGCAGGATGCAACATCACCTCTGTCTATGCAGGGATCGCAGGCGGGCATATCAAGGGGATTAACAGCCATGGTGTGATCGCGGTGAAAAACAGAGAGATCGGACCGAACGATGTGAAGCGGGTGATCAATGCGGCGAGCGCTGTAGCAATCCCCATGGATCGAGAGGTGATCCACATCATTCCCCAGGAATTTATCGTGGACGAACAGGACGGGATCAAGGACCCTATCGGGATGTCAGGTGTGAGACTGGAGGGGAGAGTCCACATCGTCACAGGTGCCATTACCTCTGCCCAGAATATCATTAAATGTGCCAACCGTGCCGGACTGGATGTGGATGACATTGTTTTGGAACAGTTGGGTTCGAGCGAGGCGGTCCTGACTCCCGAGGAGAGAGATTTGGGAGTGGCCATCATCGACATCGGAGGTGGGACGACAGACCTGGTTATCTTTTCCAATGGTTCGATCAAACATACGGCCGTCTTTTCCTTAGCGGGAAACCATATCACCAATGATATTTCAATGGGGCTCCGTACCCCCGCGGAGGAAGCGGAAAAGATCAAAATCCGGTATGGATGCGCCTTGGCTTCTTTAGTTCGGAAGGACGAAACCATCGAAGTCCCCAGTGTTGGAGGAAGGAGCCCCCGGGTTCTATCCAGACAGATGCTGACAGAGATCATCGAACCCAGAGTCGAAGAGATCCTCACCTTGGTTCACAATGAGGTGGTGAGGACCGGCTATGGAAATCTGATCGCCTCCGGCATCATCCTCACGGGTGGAAGCGCTATCATGGAAGGGGTCCCTGAGTTGGCCGAGCAGATTTTTAATGTCCCCGTCCGGAGAGGGACACCCATCGGTATCGGAGGTTTGGTCGATCTGGTCGCGAGTCCGAGGTATGCAACCGGAGTAGGGCTGGTCCTTTACGGAAGTCGAAATAAGGTACAGAGTCGATTTAAAGTGGGCGAGGGAAATATCTTTAGCAAGGTGACCCATCGAATGAGGGAATGGATTGGAGAATTCTTTTAATTCAGAAAGGATTCAAGAGGCCATGGGTTCAAGGGGCCAAGTGAGATGCATAGGAGTGAGAAGAAATCATTACAAAACACTCGAACCCAAGAATCCTCGAATCCTAACTGAAAAAAGGAGGGAGAATATGATCGAATTCGATGAGAATAAAAATTTGGCCGCCAAGGTCAAAGTGATCGGGATTGGGGGGGGAGGGAACAATGCCCTGAATACCATGATCTCCTATCAGCTTTCCGGCGTTGAGTTTATTGCAGCCAATACCGATGCTCAAGCATTAGCGGCAAACCTGGCTCCCATCAAATTGCAATTGGGCTCCTCATTGACCAAAGGTTTGGGAGCAGGGGCAAATCCTGATACAGGAAGGAAGGCGGCTCTCGAGGATGTGGATAAGATCCGTGATGCCCTGAAAGGCGCAGACATGGTTTTCATAACAGCCGGCCTGGGCGGTGGGACGGGTACGGGCGGAGCACCGGTGGTGGCGGAGGCAGCCCGGGAGGTAGGTGCCCTTACCGTGGCCATTGTGACCAAGCCCTTCCACTTCGAAGGAAAGAAGAGGATGAAACAGGCGGAAGAAGGGCTGGCTAATCTGAGGATGACAGCGGATGCCCTGATCACCATTCCGAATCAACGGCTCTTGAGCATCAGCGGGAAGAGCATGACTCTGCTCGAGGCTTTTAAAAAAGCCGACGAGATTCTCTATCATGCAGCCAAGGGAATTTCAGACATCATCGTGGGCCACGGGATCATCAATCTTGACTTTGCGGATGTCCGGACTATCATGTCTGAGACAGGAATGGCGTTGATGGGGACAGGGATCGCCTCCGGCGAAAATCGGTCGGTGGAAGCAGCACAGAGAGCGATCTCGAGCCCTCTCTTAGAAGATATCACCATTGAAGGGGCTCGAGGGCTCCTCATAAACATCACCGGAGGGGAGAATATGACCCTCAATGAGATCAATGAGGCCACCTCCCTCGTCCAGAAGGAAGCCCATGAGGATGCCAATATAATCTGGGGAACAGTGATCGACCAGGCGATGAAGGAAGAGGTCCGGGTGACAGTGATCGCCACTGGTTTCGGCAGGGTGGAGGAGAAGAGTGTGTTCCGGTATAAAAAGGTCGCTCCGATCTCCTTCGGTTTCAGAGAGAGCCATAAAGAGATCCCTCCCTTTTCCATTAGCGTCAGGGAGAACAAAGACCTTCCAGCTTTTATGAGAAGGATGAAGGTCAACGAGCGTTTCGATGAAGTGAAACTGGATCCCTCTCCCGATTTTACTCTCGAGGATGAGGACCGTTTTGACATCCCTACTTTTTTGAGGAAACAGGCTGACTGAAAGAAATCAATGGTCAGTGGTCAGTCATATGTTGTCAGTGGTCCGTTGCAAGTTGTAGTAAATCCTGTTTTTCACCTCATTTTTTTGTTATATTTATCTTGCAATTGTCAACAAACAACTGACGACTGACAGATGGTATCTTGGAAACTCGTTCAGAAGGCAAAAACCATTCTTGGAAAAGAGAGGGGAACTGTCCGGAAACCCTGGGGTGGAAGAATAACCATATGTCTCATCTATCCAAATTCCTACCATGTGGGAATGTCCAACCTTGGATTCCAGACCCTTTATCATTGTTTAAACTCCGAAGACGATATCGTCTGTGAGAGGGCCTTTCTCCCTGATCCAAAGGATCTTCAGGAATATCACCATACCAATACCCCTCTTTTCTCACTCGAATCCCAAAAACCCCTTTCCGACTTCGATATCTTAGCTTTCTCTATCTCCTTTGAGAACGATTTTCTCAATATTCTCACTCTTCTGGATTTGGCTCATATTCCGCTGGAGAGCCACCTTCGTGAGAATAAACATCCCTTTGTCATCGCAGGCGGTGTGGCAGCCTTTTTAAATCCGGAACCCATCAGTGAATTTATTGATCTTTTTATCTTGGGTGAAGCCGAGGAGGTGATTGGAGAATTTTTGGAAGTCTGTCGTAGCGCCTTTTCGGGAAAAGGAGTGAGGAAGAAGGATGATCTCTTAAGAAAACTGGGAGGGGTAGGAGGCGTCTATGTTCCAGAATTTTATCATGTCATCTACACCGAGGATGGCAAGATCAAAGCGATGAATCCCGAGGCAGGGTTTCCGAAACGAGTCAGACGGAGATGGGTGAGGGAGGTCGATCGATTCCCAACCCGATCTGTTCTCTTCACTCCAGACACAGAGTTTAAAGAGATGGCCCTGATAGAGGTGAACCGGGGTTGCCCCAGAGGGTGTCGCTTCTGCGCAGCCTGTTTTGTCTACTATCCTTTTCGAAACCGAAGCTTTTCTCTTCTTGAATCGCTCTCAAACGAGTCCTTTTTGAAGGAACACCGAATTGGCCTCGCCGGAGCCGCGGTCTCGGACTACCCACATCTTCTTCCATTGTGTCAAAACGTCCTCTTCAAACATGGGGGGGTCTCACTGGCTTCATTAAGAGTGGATAGCATCACTCCTTCTCTTGTTCGGTATTTAAGGGAGGGTGGGGAACGGACAGTAACCATCGCGCCTGAGGCAGGGTCAGAGAGACTTCGAAGGGTGCTGAAAAAATTTTATTCCGAAGAGGAGATTTTGAAGGCCATCCATACCCTGGTCGAAAATGGTCTTTCCCAAATCAAGTGTTATTTTTTAATTGGTCTTCCCTCTGAGACCGGCGAGGATGTAAAGGCAATCCTTGTACTTGCCAAGCGGATTCGGCATCAAATCCTTTTCACACGGGAAAGCCAGAAAGAGAGATGGGGCTTAGTACTGAGTGTCAATCCTTTCATTCCGAAACCGGCCACCCCCTTTCAATGGGTTCCATTAGAAGAGGTAGATGAGTTGAAGAGGAAGTTGAGGATAATTCAGAGGGGGATCCAGGGAGAGAAGGGAATGGAGGTGATTTATGACCTTCCTAAATGGGCCTATATCCAAGCCTTGCTCTCAAGGGGGGATAGAAGGGTAGCAAAGATATTGATGTCTGTCCATCGGAACCAGGGGAATTGGGGCCGTGCCCTTCGGGAGACGAATATCAACCCGGACTTCTATGTCTATCGCAGGAGAGAGTTAGATGAGACCTTTCCTTGGGACTTTATCGACCACGGCATCCCGAAGGAGAAATTAAAAGAAGAGTATCGCAATGCGATGAAAGAAGCGGGAGTAAAAATAGAATGACAAAACTCCAAGCACCTGTCTTCGCCGAAGCGGCTTCGCGCAGGCAGGCCAATAACCAAACCTGTTCCTGACAGGTTCAGGAATAAATCTCAATAACCAATACCCAAACTTTAATGATTTTTGGTAATTGGGATTTAGTAATTGGAATTTAATTTGAGGCGGTAGGATCGAAGGGAAATAGGAGGTTGATCATTTGGAGGGATTAAAATGAGAATGGAGGAGGTTTCTTTTAAAAGTGAGGGGCAGAGGATTGTAGGTATCCTCCATCTCCCTGAGAAAGAGAACCCACCTTGTGTGATTGCCTCGCATGGTCTTCTTTCGAGTAAGAATAGTGAAAAATATATCGCCCTCGGGGAATGGATTTCAAGGGAGGGGATGGCTATGCTTCGCTTCGATTTCAGAGGAATCGGGGAGAGCGATGGGAGTGAGGAAGACAATACGATCAGTAAAAAGATTGTCGATCTGGGGGCCGCAATCGATTTTATAAAATCCTATCCAGGTCTGGGACCCCGGATCGGATTATTGGGGTCGAGCCTCGGAGGCTTTCTCTCCTTGATTAAGGCCTCGAAGGATAAAGGGATCATAGCCATTGTGATCTGGGCCACACCTCTCCACATGGAGGATCTCGGGTCGAAAAGACAGGAGGAAGATTATCCTCTCCCTCCTGAGGCCTTTTTTGAGGATCTTCCGAAGCATCGGTTACTACCTCTTCTACCTAAGGTTTCAAACTGTCTGGTCATTCATGGAGAGGAAGATGAACTTGTACCTGTAGATCAAGCTTTGGGAATCTTCTACCATTTGGGTACACCCAAAGAGATCCATATGATCGGAGGTGCTGACCATCGTTTGACAGATCCCGCACATCGGCAGCGTGCCATCGATCTCAGCGTGGAGTGGTTTAAAAGGTATCTGTAATGAAAGAAAATGAGTGGAATGTAATGAGTCCTTCTGAATTCTATGACCAATAAAACAAAAATGGTGCTTGTAGTAATCCCGAATAGTTGTTATCATCTGAACCGACAATGGATATAAAGGAAGTACTCAAAAACATTAAGAAGACAGAATCGCCTCTGAAAAGGCAGCTTCTTATGGTAGCACTGGTGAGTTATCTTCTTAAAAAACAAGGTAAAGATACGCCTGTCGTTATCGGCGGTTGTGCCCTATCATACTACTCGAGGGAAGTCTTTTTTACTGCAGATATAGACTTAGCCTACGCCGATAGGAAGGCTCTTGATGCTGTCTTAAAAGAAATAGATTTTGATAAAAAAGGTAGGTACTGGGTTAATGAGGAATTGGGGATGGTGATAGAGGCCCCCGCGTCTACCTTATCAGGGGAAGATGCCCCTATTGAGATTGTCGAATTTGGAGAAGATCTTCAATGCAAAATTATAGGCATAGAAGACTTGATCATAGACCGCCTGAATGCCTGCAAGCATTGGAAATCGCAGATAGACTGTGAAATGGTGGAGCTCCTTATAAGGAGATATCAAAAGGAAGTGGACTGGGATTATATGCAAGAAAAGGCATCAACGCCTCACAATGATACTCTATCAGAACTTTTGGAATTAAGGAGGAAGGTAGAGAAATGAAGATGCGTGTTAAAAAATTTGAAGATTTATCGCCGATTGATTTTCTCCTCTTAAGAGAAAAGGCAGGACTCAGGAGATACAGAAAACAGATTGCAAGGGATGCGGAAGAGAGGGAGATCCTTCTGGACTTGGCGATTAAAAAGATAGCGGATAAAGAGAAGGATGACTTTATTCCCGCTGGATACAGAAGAAGGAGACTGAGGGTTCCAGAAAAGGGGACGTAGTTCACAATATTCAAAAAATATTTACAACGAGTTTGGGTCGTGATAATATGTTGCTATGCCACGACAGGCGAGATTGGATGCACCCGGAACGCTTCATCATGTGATGATTCGCGGTATAGAGGGAGCCAATATTTTTCGGGATGACAAAGACCGTGAGCATTTTCTTTCGCGACTCGGCGAGATAGGGAAAGCGACTGGAACGCGAATCCTTGCTTGGGTCCTTATGAACAATCACGTTCATCTGCTCCTGTTCAGTGGCTCATCGGGGCTTCCCAGGTTCATGCGCAGACTCCTCACGGGCTATGCCGTATGGTTCAATCGGAGGCATCAGAGGGTGGGGCATCTGTTTCAGAACCGGTATAAATCAATCGTGTGCGAAGAGGATCGGTATCTCTTGGAACTGGTTCGGTATATCCATCTAAACCCATTGCGAAGCAATGTGGTACGTAACCTCGAGGAGTTGGATAGGTACCGTTGGAGTGGTCACGGTGTTCTCGTTGGAAAAGTCCGGCACGATTGGCAGGAAAAGGAGTACGTGTTGAATCAGTTTGGAAGAGAAGGAAGGCAGTCAATCCGGGCCTACCGAAAATTCATAGAAGAGGGAAAGGGATTAGGAAGACGACCGGAGTTGGTGGG
>JBFMAE010000246.1:0-9774 GCA_040756085.1 Thermodesulfobacteriota bacterium
ATAGGGTAGGTAATCGATTGATTTACCAATCAGTGTCAATTCAAAACAAAGCGTCTCATCCTGTCTATATTCCCTCTTCTCTTCCAGAGGCGGGGTAATGATAAAAGGGTGAGGAGCAAATGGGTATTTTCTCATCCGCGAGGTATCCGGGGGAGGCGGAGTCTCAAAAACGTAAGAGTAAACGCATTTCCCCTTTAGCAGGCATGTATCACAAATTTTCTCCCTATTTACGCAGACCACTCTTTTGAAGGCATGGCCAAAGCCACCCCTGAAGGTTGAACCTTTATAAGCAGGAAGGTTAATGGAATCTAAAACTTTTAGAACAAATTGAAATTGGGCAAATTTAAAATGGCTGAGTGGCCTTTCCATGTCTTTTAAGTCCCTCGATAGTTTTAAGATAGGTTCACAGTATCGAGGTTAAGCAAAATGCAAGTCACCTAAAAATTGATTGACCAAAAAATTAAACCCCATTCCTTTTTCGGAAATGGGGTATAATTTCAATCTCCAGACCATATGCCCACCCAATATATGGTTAAAGGGTTGAAGTATGTTAACGGATGCCGTCTCTTTTGATGACAGCCTACCAAATTTTTAATCAATAGTCCAGTTGAATAAAGAGGGGAGGATATTTTCCAGAAACTGGCTGACAAACAAAATAGAGCGGGAATGACGGCTTCGGAAATAACGTAAAGAAGTGTTGGACGCAGTACACTAATTACAAATTCCAAATCCCAATTTTTTTCACCGCAGTGCGCTATGCTCTCTGCTCTATGCGCGATGCTGCGTTAGCAGATTTGTTTGCTTCCACAGGCTAACACCTGTCCGCCCTTACTTCCGCTTCGGTAAATCGTAATACCTTTGCATCGTTCTTGATAGGCCAACAAGAAGGCTTCTCTTACCTCTGCTTTCGAGGCGTCTCGAGGAAAGTTGATCGTTTTGGATACAGCATTGTCCGTATAATCCTGAAAGGCGGCCTGAATCTTGATGTGCCAGACCGGAGGGATCTCAAAGGTGGTGATGAAAAGTTCTTTTATCGATTGGGGAACCTGAAGCAGTTCCTTAAGGGTCGCCCCTTCTGATAATGCCTCGATGAGATCAGGAGTGAGAAATCCCTCCCTTTCTCCCAATTCGGCAAAGAGGGGATCGATGATTTGAAATTCCATATCCTCCAAAGCTTTTCGGATATACTGGATGGCGAAAAGAGGTTCAATGCCGCTCGAACAATTGGCCAACAGGCTGAGTGTCCCCGTTGGAGCAATCGTTGTGAGGGTAGCATTTCTCAATCTCATCCCTCCGGGTCGATCATAAATCGAGTCTTTATAATTCGGGAAGGCACCTCTTGACTCGGCCAGTTCAATGGACCGCTCATGGGCCTGATATTGAATAAAACTCATGAGGCCTCTGGCCACCTCCAGGGCCTTCGGTGAATGATAGGGAATGCCCAATCGTATGAAGAAATGAGCTAATCCCATCACTCCTAATCCAATCTTACGATTTCCCTTCGCCATCTGGCCAATCTGTGGCAAAGGGTATTGGTTCACATCAATCACATTATCCAAAAAATGGACTGCCTCTCTCACGGTCTTTCTTATCTTTTCAAAATCGGGCTCCTGCTGTCCGCCCTTATCTTTCACCATGTGAGAAAGGTTGATCGATCCCAAGACACAGGGTTCGTAAGGAAGGAGAGGGACTTCCCCGCAAGGGTTCGTGCTTTCCATCTCACCCAATTCAGGGGTGGGGTTCGCCTTATTAATCTGATCTAAAAAGAGGACTCCCGGGTCTCCCGTTTCCCAGGCTGCAGCGACGATCGCCTCCAATACCTCTTTGGCCCCCAGACGTCTGACTTCTTTCTTTGTCCTCGGGTTAATTAAACCATATTCCTCGTCTTTCTCCAGAGCCTCCATAAAGGCCTGGGTGATCCCCACTGAGAGATTAAAGTTTGTCATCTCATTCAGATGCTGTTTGATCGTGATAAATTCCAGGATGTCAGGGTGGTCAACCCGCAAGACCCCCATATTGGCACCTCTTCTCGTCCCTCCCTGTTTGATCACCTCCGTGGCCATATTGAATACCCTCATGAATGAGACAGGTCCGCTCGCCATTCCTCCTGTGGATTGAACCGTATCGTCCTTTGGCCTCAGGTGGCTGAAGGAGAAGCCCGTCCCACCTCCGCTTTGATGAATGAGGGCTGTCTGTTTCACCGTTTCAAAGATGGAATCGAGGGAATCTTCGACAGGAAGGACAAAACAGGCAGCTAATTGCTGGAGGTCTTTCCCTGCATTCATCAGGCAGGGCGAGTTGGGAAGAAAATCCAGGGAAGCCATCATTCGAAAAAAAATTTCTGAAAGTTCTTCAGGAGGGATCCGATTCCCATAGAAACGTTCAGCTTCAGCAATATTGCGGGCGACACGCCAGAACATCTCCTCCGGCGATTCGATTACCTTACCCTGGGCATCTTTTTTTAGATACCTCTTTTCTAAAATCGTGATGGCATGTGATGTAAGAGGAGGATAGGCCATCTTCATCTCCACGGGGGAAGTCCACCAGGAGCAGAGTACCCCGATTGTGATTATACGGTCTCGACGCTCTTCACCTCTGGGACCTGCTGTTTCAGCACTTTCTCCACTCCCATCTTTAAGGTCATCTGTGACATCGGACAACCTCCGCAGGCTCCTGTGAGCCTGACCTTTACGACTCCATCGACCACATCGACCAATTGAATATCTCCTCCATCCGCCTGGAGGGCAGGCCGAATCCTCTCCAATGCCTTTTCCACATTCTCCCTCATCTCATTCTCACCTCCCCTCCCTTCATATTCCAATTCTCATAAAACATATATCTTAAATTTATGATAACACATATTTGCTCAAATTAGAAAACAATACTGTTGATTTCATGAAACACCCCACGCACAGGGTAGGACTTACGGGACCCTTGCCAGTCAACAAAAAAGGCCCTCCTAAAGATAGAAAGGCCTTTTTAGGTGGATTTTAGATGCTAAACCCTTTACTCCCCTTTCTTCCCTTTCTTATCCATTTCTTCTAATCTCTTCCGGAGGTATAGCTTCAGGGAATCAGGTCTTTCGCAAAATGTGACATCCCCTTCACATGTCGTACTGCTGCTGTCTATATCGCAGTAACCGATCCCTTTCCCAAAACTCAGCCCCTCTGCCCTCCTGAAAAGTGGACATTTCTTCTCCTCTCCCATCCCGGACCTCCATCCCTCTTCTTTTGCTCCAATAGATATTTCCTCAAGACATCGGGTTTTTCGCAAAACTGAATATCTCCGTCACAAGTAGTTCGGTCACAATCGAGATCGCAATACCCAATCCCGCAGCCCATGTTGAGGGTTTCGGAATCTCGATAAAATGAACATTGTTTTGAAATGGACATCTAAACCACCTCCCCTGGTTTTAACAAACAGCCTTAAAAAAAGGCCCGTGTCAGCATAGACCACGGGCCCGCAAAATTTCTTCCTGCCTGCCCTGTACCATTATAGTATAGGTTCAGGGCTTGTCGCCTGCCTGCGGTAGGCAGGACAGGACATGTTGCTTCGGCAACCCGGCTATCCCGAAGATACGGGACCCGTGCCTGCACGCCGCAGTGCCTGCCAACAATAGGTAGGCGTTTAGGCTTACAAGCACTCCTGCATGCTGTATTGCCTGCCTGCGGTAGGCAGGCGTTTAGGCACGCAGGCGTGGTTTTCCGTCCCACGATTACTCGTGGTTTGGCTTTATCGGCAATCTATGTTTAAAAATATTTTTCCTGAATAACCCGGAAGCAATTTCAATGCCAAAAGGAATGGAATGCTTGAACCATATGATTTTTATAGGTTTGTTTGATAATCAAAATTCTATTGAAGGGGGAGAATGTGACCTTTTTTGTCTTAATAAAAAATTATTTAGTGACCGTCATCACACTCTCATGAGGAATGGCATAGGAGAAAATGTTAATGGGAGACCCATTCAGGAATTGAATAGGAATCTTCGGATCCTATTTTCTGGGTGAATTTCCCTGACCCATCTGGATCAAGAAGAAGATAATCAATCGGAGGCTCTCGATCCGAATCGACAGCATAGGCAAAGACCTTCCCATTTCCACTGATCCTTGCGACATGCCCTCCGCTGGGGGTATAAAATTTTTCAACGACCTTTTCCACTCCATTCACCATCTTGACCGTGATAGAATAAGGTTTGAGATCTTTCAGGTCTGGAATGGACCAGCCCTCTCTATTCAACTCCTGCCCTATCGAAAAAAAAGGGATGACCAGCCTCCAGGTGGAAAAGAGAAAACAGAAGATGGTCTGTCTCCATCTCATTTTAAGGCTTCTCTCTTTTCCTCTAAATACTTTTCTGCTGCAAAAGCAGTGGTTGCTCCGTCTCCCACTGCAGTGGTAATCTGGCGCAACAACTTCTTCCTGCAATCCCCGGCAGCGAAAATGCCCTTGAGGGAGGTCTCACAATTCTCATTGGTGAGAATATATCCCCCCTCGTCCATTTGGACCAATCCTTTTAAAAACTGGGTCCTGGGCGAAATCCCGACAAAAAGGAAGACTCCGTCTGTTTGAAACTCTTTCACCTCACCCGTCTTCACATTCTTCACCAGGATGGATTGAACCATCTTATCCCCTTTTATCTCCTGCATCACCGAATTCCAGAGAAACTTGATTTTGGGATTGGCAAAGGCTCTTTCTTGATAGATCTTCGTCGCCCGGAGAGCATCCCTCCGATGGATGATGGTCACCTCTTTGGCGAACTTCGTCAGAAATAGGGCTTCGGTCAGTGCGGAATCACCCCCTCCCACCACGACAATTCGGCTGTCTTTAAAGAAGGCACCATCGCAGGTTGCGCAGAAAGAGACCCCTTTCCCGATAAAAACATCCTCACCCGGAATTCCTAATCTGCGATATTCGGTACCGCTTGAAATGATCAAGGCCTCTGAATAATATGACGATTCATCGGTTCGGACAACTTTTAAATCACCTTCCAGCCTGACTTCCACAACCTCCTGATTGGCGGTCTCCATCCCGAATCGCTTTGCCTGCTCCTCCATCAACTGGCTTAACTCAGCTCCGGTGATCCCCTGTGGAAAACCAGGATAGTTTTCGATCATTTCGGTGGTGGTCATCTGACCTCCTAAAAGACCTGTTTCAATCAGGAGGGTGTTGAGTCCTGCTCTTGATGTATAAAGGCCTGCAGTCATACCTGCCGGCCCTCCCCCTATAATGATCACATCATACGCCTTTGTTTTACCCTCTTCCATCGGTCCCTCCTTGTCATACCTTTCAGCCTATGTATAGGATAGATATCCCCTCTTTGTCAATTTAAAAGGGAAGATCTCTTGACAAGCTCTATTTGAGAACGATAGATTAAAAAAATAGAATCTAAATCATCAGGAGGAAACGATGGAGAGGACGTTGTCGATTGTGAAACCGGATGGGGTTCAGAAGCATCTGATTGGTGAGGTGATTAAACGTTTTGAAGATCATGGCCTGAAGGTAATCGGCCTGAAGATGATCTCGATGAATAAAAAAGAGGCGGAGGGGTTTTATGCTGTCCACAGGGGTAAGCCTTTTTTCGAAAGTGTCACCACCTTCATGTCTTCCGGACCTTCTGTGGTCATGGTACTTGAGGGAGAAGGGGCGATTGCAAGGGTGCGGGAAGTGATGGGGGCGACCGACCCCAAGCAGGCCAAAGAGGGGACAGTGAGACATCAGTATGCTGCCAATATCGAGAGAAACATTGTTCATGGGTCCGATGGATCGGAAACGGCTGCTTTTGAAATCCAATATTTTTTTAATGCCCTGGAGATTTTTTAAATCTTGAAAAACGCTTCAAAAAAAGTCGACCTAAAAAACCTGAGCCCTTCGGAACTTGAGGAGTTCATCACCCTCTTTGGAAAAGAACGATATCGAAGCACTCAAATTCTCCGATGGCTCTATCAGAAGAGTGTCCGCTCAATCGATGAAATGACCAACCTGTCCCGAAAATTTCGCCAGGAGTTGAATCAGGTCGGCTTTATTTCCACCCTTTATTCTCCCCATGTGGAACAGGCCAGGGATGGAACAAAAAAATTTCTATTTCAACTTGAGGATGGACATCGAATCGAAAGCGTCCTGATCCCTGACAAGAAACGCCTGACCCTCTGCCTTTCCACACAGGTGGGGTGTGCCCTGGGATGCCGATTTTGCCTCACCGGAAAAATAGGTTGGAAACGGGATCTGATAGTTTCGGAGATCCTCAACCAGATTCTATCCGTCAGAGAAACACTGTCCGACAAAATATCCATTACCAATATCGTTCTCATGGGGATGGGAGAACCTCTGGCCAATTACGAAAATATATTAAAAGCAATAGAGTTGATGGTCCATCCCGATGCCTTTAAGTTTTCATCAAGGAAGATCACCCTCTCAACCGTTGGCCTTCTTCCTGAATTGGAACGACTCTCAAAAGAGAAGATTTCTTTCCGTCTCGCCATTTCTCTCAATGCCTCGGATGAAGAGACTCGAAGTCATCTGATGCCGATCAATCGTCGTTATCCTTTAAAAAAAATCCTGGAGGCCTGTCGAATCTTTCCTCTCCGTCGGAGAGCCCGTATCACCTTTGAATATGTGATGATAGAAGGAATCAATGACTCTCCCCAGGATGCAAAAAGATTATTAAAAATATTGAAGGGAATCCCTTCCAAGGTAAATCTCATCCCTCTGAATGAAGCCCCTGGAATTCCTTTCCGCAAACCTTCAGAAGAAAAGGTCAGGAAGTTTCAAGAAATCTTATTGGAAGGAGGGTTAACAGCGATTATCCGTGCCAGCAAGGGAGCAGACATCTCAGCCGCCTGCGGCCAACTCCAAGCAAAAGCTCGTAATTTGTAGGGGCGATTCATGCTTGCACGCCGAAGTGCGGCTTTTCAGCACGCAGGCATGAATTGCCCGTACGGGGTTCGGAGTTAAAGCTTCGAACATTGATTTTTCATAATAACAAGGTTAACATGAAATTTGAAGAATGAAAGAAATGTAGGGCAAGCCTTTAGGCTTGCACATTAATGCGGGGCTAAAGCCCTGCCCCGAACCAGCACGGTTCGGGGCAGGCCCTACATGTTATCGAAGGAGAATAAGGATGACGGAAAAGGTTGTGGGGATAATCGGTGGCTCGGGTCTTTATGAAATGGAAGGTTTGGAGAATATTCAAACGGTTTCTATAAAGACCCCTTTTGGAGACCCCTCAGATTCATTTATCGTTGGCCGTCTCGAAGGAGTGAAAGTCGCCTTTTTACCTAGACATGGAAAAGGGCATCGCATCCAGCCCTCCTCTCTTAACTTCAGGGCCAATATTTACGGGATGAAAATGTTAGGCGTCGAGTGGATCATTGGTGTCAGTGCTGTGGGCTCCATGAAAGAGAACATCCATCCAGGAGATATGGTCATCCCAAATCAATTCATCGACCGTA
Organism: Thermodesulfobacteriota bacterium; assembly: GCA_040756085.1. Classification (GTDB taxonomy): domain Bacteria; phylum Desulfobacterota; class BSN033; order BSN033; family UBA1163; genus JBFMAE01. Next base: position 7,446 of record JBFMAE010000246.1, read on the forward strand.
CAGTTGGACGACCGAACACCTTCTTTACAAATGGCATCGTCTGTCATATCAGTTTTGCTGATCCGGTCTGTCCTCGCCTAAGCCAGATCCTTGCTCAAGCAGGTCATGAGGTTGGAGCCATTGTCCACCCGGTGGGAACCTATCTCTGTATCGAGGGACCTCAATTTTCGACCCGGGCAGAATCCAGGCTTTACCGCACATGGGGGGTAGACATCATTGGGATGACCAATCTTCCAGAGGCGAAATTGGCCCGGGAGGCTGAAATCTGTTACGCCACCATCGCCTTTGCGACCGATTATGATTGCTGGCATGAGGAGGCCGGAGATGTTTCAATCGGTGAGGTCTTGAGGGTTTTGGCAGAGAGTGCCAAAACAGCAAAAAGTGCAATCCGGTATGCGGTGAAGCATCTTCCGGAAAAGAGGGAGTGTCTCTGTGCCACCGCATTGAAATATGCCCTCATCACAGGTAAGAAATTCATCCCGGAACAGACAAGGAAGGATTTGGAACCGATCATTGGAAAATATATATAATCCCCCCTCTCCCCCCTTTACTAAAGGGGGGTTGGGGGGATTAGGGTAAATTGTCGAAAGACGATGAAATTTATTGCTGATCGCATGCTGGGGAAGTTGGCCAAAAATTTGAGAATGTTGGGTTACGATACGATTTATTATCGAGGAGAAGATGCTTACCACTTGATTCGAATGGCCCGTCAGGAGGGTCGGGTCATCCTGACGCGAAACACTAAACTCCTCCCCAAAAGGCCGGAGGATCGTATCCTCAGAGTGATGGAGGAAAAACCTTCTCTTCAGTTAAAGGATCTTATTCAAAAGGGTTATATCTCATTGGACGATGAGAACCTCTTCTCCAGGTGTCTCCTCTGTAATACCCTCCTCAATGAAATCCCGCGGGAGGAGTCAGAAGGAAAGGTCCCCGACTTTATTTTTTATCAGCAGAAAGAATTCTTCCAGTGTCCCCAGTGTTTGAGAATCTATTGGCAGGGATCTCACCAGAAGAACATGCAAAAAAAGGTGGAGGAACTCTTCGGTTGATCTCGTCTATCTGGTCTATTTAGTCTATTTGGTCTGTCTTGTCTATTTAGTTTAATTGGTAAACCAAAGAACGAAACAGACGAAAGAAACGAGAAGAACCAGAGATGCGTATTATCAGTGGAACATCAAAAGGGCGACGGTTGGCCACACTGAGGGGACGGGCAATTCGTCCCACCTCTGACCGAGTAAAGGAGTCGATCTTCAACATCCTTGGGGAGGAAGTGGTGGGAAAGGTTGTCCTCGACCTCTTTGCCGGCACAGGGAATTTAGGGGTCGAAGCTCTGAGCCGGGGTGCAGAGAGGGTCGTCTTTGTAGAAAAAGGAAGACAGGCATTACACTTCATTCATAAGAATCTCGTTCATTGCGGTATGGAGGGAAGATCAGAAATCCTTTCAAAGGATGCAAATCGGGCGATCGGGATTCTACACCAGAAAGGAAAGACCTTCGATCTGATCCTGATAGATCCCCCTTACGGGAGAGGATTGATCCGAAAAACCTTGATGAAACTGCAATTCCTTAGAATTTATAACGAAGACTCGATCCTGGTTATCGAACATGACCGCCGAGAACCCCTTCCTGAAGTCGTTGATGGATGGGATCTTATCCTTCAACGACGGATTGGAGACACGGTGATTTCTTTTTTAACCCCTCGCCCTGTTGGACGACAGATAGAGGGGAGGAATTCTACAGCCGAGCCTGCCTGCAATAGGCAGGATTGCAAAATGTGGTATGAGATGCCTCGAAGAATGAAAGGAGAAAGACATGGGAAAAGTGGCAATCTATCCAGGTTCCTTCGACCCTATCACCTATGGTCATATCGATATCATAGAGAGGGCTCTCGAGATCTTTGACAAGGTAATCGTTGCCATCGCCTATAATACAGAGAAGCGTTCCCTCTTCACCATTGAGGAGCGACTCGAGATGGCGAAAAGCATCTTCAAAGATACACCCAATGTGATTGTGGACAGTTTCAAGGGGCTCCTCGTCAATTATGTAGCCAAGACCAATGCTAAGGTGATCCTGAGGGGTCTGCGCGCCACTTCAGACTTCGAGTATGAATTTCATATGGCCTCCATGAACCGGAGCCTCAACACCCATCTGGACACCCTCTTCATGATGACCAACAAAGACTATTTCTTCGTCTCCTCCAGAACGATCAAGGAGGTGGCCCGTCTGGGTGGAGGAGTGGAGGGATTGGTTCCGAACCTCGTCGCCAGGCGATTAAAGAAAAAGTTTAAATTCCCTGTCACCAAAAAGAACCAGATCGGCTGGGAAGATTA
>JBFMAE010000247.1:0-3094 GCA_040756085.1 Thermodesulfobacteriota bacterium
TTTTTTATGAACATCCTCATCTATGGAACAGTCAACAGTATCATCTTTGCTCTGATTGCGGTAGGTTTCACTCTTGTCTATGGAGTGAGCCGATTGCCAAATTTTGCTCACGGCGCATTATATGTTTTAGTTGGTTTTCTCACCTGGAGTTTGGTTAACGATTTTAAATTATTCTATCCATTGGCCATCCTTATATCACTGGGTATCTCAGCATTTTTGGGAGCATTGATATATCGTCTGGTTCTCATACGATTAAGAGGAATGGCCACCTCAGAGATCATCGCCTCCTTCGCTGTCGGATTAATTATATTAGAAGGTTTACGATTACAAGGGATTGGTGGATTTAAAGGTTTTATTGGTCCTTTTTATGTTCTGCCTTCTTTTATCGATGCCAAGATAAGGATCGCGGAAGTGATTATCGATGCCCAAAGACTCATCGTGATGGGAGGAGGATTGGCTGTCGTTCTTTTGTTATGGCTCTTTACTCATCATACAAAGACTGGTTTATCTCTTCGAGCGATCGCTCAAGATGAACAGGCAGCCATGATGCTCGGAATCGATTCGGATCGAGCAGCCGTGATCTCCCTTTGCATTGGATCAGCTTTGGCTGGCTTAGCAGCGGTCATCATCCTTCCTTTGGGGAATGTGACGGCGGAGGCAGGGTATAGAATTTTAATTAATGCCCTTGCCGTATGTATCATAGGAGGACTGGGCAGCTGGGCAGGTGCGGTATTGGCTTCCTTTGTTCTGGGTTTTGCGATGATTATCAGTACTGCCTTGTTTGGATCAGTCTGGGAATCGGTGGTGTTGGTTGGGGCCATCATTTTGATATTGATTTTTAGGCCTTCAGGTCTTTTAGGAAAGCAGAAGGAACTGGAGGAAAGAGTCTAATAAGAAGTAAATCGTAAGGTGTGAGGCGTAAAGCGTAAGGTGTTAACCCCTAACCCCTTGCGCCTTGCCCTTTACGAGCGGTGAAAAGTTGTGGAGAGACGAAGAGAGCGATTAGACAGAGGGATCAAAGTTAGAACCGAAGGTTTATATGCTCTCACTTCATGGAGGGAGATGTTTTATCTCCTTGTCCCGAGAATCGTTCTTATCTTTGGTCTCCTTTTGTCCCCTTTCTTGTTAGAGATGTACTGGCAAAGAGTTCTCTGTCAAGCAGGCATCTATGCCCTGCTCGCCTTAGGTTTTGACTTTTTAGCTGAATATGTCGGTTTGGTTTGCTTGGGCGGGGCTTTCTTTATTGGTTCTGGGGCATACATCTCAGGCCTCTTGAATGCGAATCTGGGCTGGTCACCCTTTCTCACCATGCCGATCGCCACGGTTGCCGGTGCTGCCATCAGTACATTAGTTCTTCTACCCTGTCTCCGTCTAAGGGGCATCTACTTTGCCATCATCAGCTTCATGTTTCCATTGCTGACCGTTTATATTATTATTGCCCTTAATATCTTCGGGGGTACCGAAGGTATTACCGCTCTGGCTACCTTCCCTAATATCTGGGTTGATCAATATCTCATTTTAGGAGTGGTGGTCATCGCTCTTTTTGCGTTAAGAAGATTGGTGAATGAAGACATTGGACTAATTTTACGTTCCATCAAAGACAATGACCAGGCAGTCAAAGCTTCTGGCATCAGCATCACTTCCTATAAGACAAAGGCAGTCTTCATCGCTGCCTTGATAGGATGTTTTGGCGGTGCTTATCTCAGCCACCTTTATGGATGGGTTGGGATTTCACAGTTTGCGTTAGATTATTCTATACTTCCCATTGCGGCTACGGTCATGGGTGGGATGGGCACTCTTGTAGGTCCTGTAATAGGAGCTTTTATCCTAACCCCTCTGTCCGAAGCATTGCGCGGATTTGGCCAAATGAGGGTTGTTGTTTATTGTCTTATTTTAATTGGGTTCATTGTTTATAAACCCGAAGGGTTGATGAACGTCCTTCAACGAAAATACCATCAATTCGAACATTGGGAAGAAGTGTAACCCCCTCACTCTCCCCTCGGAGACTGTGTCGTAATGGCGGGGGAGGGACAGAGAGCCAGCTTCGGAAGCTTTAGAATTGCGGTTCTTTGAAAGTTATGGGTAACAGTCCAGGTGGTTGAGAATGATGTTTGTATGGTAAACAAGAGTATGGATTCATTCGGTAAAAGGTCCCGCTCTAAAGCTCCCTTAGCCGCCTCTCTATCCCTTGGCCGATTTCTAAACCCCCCAAGGGATGGGCTTTTATTTTCTGCCCACTTTCTATTGCGACACAGTCTCTCGGGGAAGAGGGACTGGGTGAGGGGTAGATAGGCAAAAGAAGTAGATATGAGCATGGAGATTATGTTGCAAATAAAGAAGATCAGCAAGTCATTTGGAGGCGTGATGGCCGTCCAAGATATGAGCTTTGAACTGGCGAGAGGCGAGATCCTCGGTGTGATTGGCCCTAATGGATCAGGGAAGACCACCCTGGTTAACCTGATCACTGGTTTTGTAAAGCCTGATTCGGGACAGGTTTTTTTCAAGAAAAAAAAGATCACGGGCTTACAGCCCCATAAAATCGCTGACCTGGGAGTAACCCGGACGTTTCAGGTCATGAGGCCTTATCATAGTTTGCCAGCTTTCAAAAACCTGATTGTGCCTTTGAATTCGCCCCGGATTCGACGAACTCGCGGAGGGAAACTCGGGGATAAGGATGGAGTCGCAATCGATATTTTGGAAGAGATTGGCTTTGAACGGGATGCCTATGTTCCATATAAAATTGCCTCTTCTCTTCCCCTTGGATATCTAAAACGTCTTGAACTTGCCAGGTGCTTGGCCTTGAAGCCTGAGGTGGTGATCTGCGATGAAATATTTTCAGGGCTCAGCATGAGTGAAATTTCCACGATGGTGCCCTTGATTGAAAAACTTCAGATGGAAGGGATGACCATCATGATGATCGAACATCGGTTAAGAGAACTCTTCAGACTGGTCAATCGGGTGATGGTCATGAATTTTGGGGAAAAGCTTGCTGAGGGATCCCCTGAAGAGGTCATAGAGAATCAAGAGGTCAGAGAAGCTTACCTCGGAACGGAGGCTGTGCCATGTTAGAGATCAAAAACCTCATGGTATTTTA
>JBFMAE010000248.1:0-10868 GCA_040756085.1 Thermodesulfobacteriota bacterium
CCCTCACCTGTGTCCATCTGAGTTCCGAGGGTACGGGTGGCCAGTACCCGGGCTCGCCAGGTTCCCGGGCCAATCGACCCAACAGACATCCCAGCTCCGATGAAGGGAGACTTCAGCCGCAGTTCAGGCGTAATCTGAAGCCCGGTCGATATTTCATCCAGCCTTTCCTCAAGGATTCGGTCAGGGTTCTGCTGGAAAAGAAGATGGATAAAATCGAAACCATCTCCCAGGTTCCCGCGCTCTTCGGTATGCCCGAGTAAGAGGGTCTCCCGATCACCGCCCGCCATTCGTCCTACCGAAGCGATGAGCGAGGCTGGCCAGACATAATCGCGATCGAAGATGCGATAGCACGAGGGGTTCAGGTGACAATCGTAAAACCGGTGTGGCAGAGGAACGGGCTGGATCAGACCTCTCAATTGACCGTATCGCCATCCGCAGCCATCCCCTTCTCGAAGAATGCGGGCCGCATTGCATTGACGGTTTCGCTCCAGGCGGTCTTCATTTTTGAAGATGTCATAAATCCTCTCTTCCAGGTCGTCAAAAATGAGCAGTCGATTCTCCTCCCCTACCGTCTTCTTGATGTCTTTGAATCCAGAAGCGCCCAGAACCTCGATGATCTGGATATTCCAGACCCGGATCAGATTGGCAATCCGTTTTGCAACCGCTGGCGTATCGTAAAGGATTTGGATGCGTTCCCCTTTCAGGAATTTTTGTCGTGCCATTGGATCGACGGTTAGCAACACAGGCCAATCGATCTTGACCCCATTGGCCCCCCGCTGGATCGTCTTTTGCGAATCCGCAGCAGAGCGGATGCCGCCGGCGGCAAGGATGGAAAACCGGTGTCGCAGCTTCTTTCCAACCAGAAAACGATGAACGGCAGGCACGGCATCCGTGGTAAGATAATATCCTTTTTCCGGATCATAATCCGAGGTGAGGTAAAGGACATCGAAGGGTGAATGAAAAAGAGATTCCAATATTTTCCGGAAGGCAGGGGTGGGCCGAAGCTCTGAATCCACATCGTCCCTGCCCATTTTAATGACAGCACAGAGAACAGTGGATTTAGAGAAGAGCCCCTTTAATTTATCGACTCGATCAAGCAGGGTAGGGTCCAATTCGATTTCTACCAAATCGAGAGGATAATCCTTCAGCACTCCGGGCCATTTCCTCCCGGTAAGTAATCCTCTGATGTCATCTGCTGTCAGCCGGGGAATCAAGGCATTGACCTTATCTCCAATCCTCGGTCCAAAACGCTCAATTTCCTCGAGCCGGAGGGTGAGACGCGTCCCCATGGTGATGGCCGCATCAAGCATTGCATCCAGCAGCTTCTCTCCCCCATCCATGGGCAGCACATCGAGGATGATGGGGGTTTTCAGTCCGACCAGGCAGGGAGCAGAAGTCTCGATCTTCTCTTTATGGAAGGTGAGGTATTTGGGTCGCTGGCCCAACTGAATGGCAATGGCATCTGCAGAGCTTTCGTAGAGGAGGTTCTGGGCAGGTCCAACGATATGGAAGTGGCCGAAGCGAATGCCGTCATTACCGGAGCCGCGATGGGGATCTCCCTGACCCGTTCCTGAAACAGGAATCTTTCCTGTGGTCGCTTCCAGGTCGATGTGGGTGATGACCTCACTATTCCAGTAGGGGTCATCCATACGGAGATAGTCCGGATGCAGTTCGACAGAAGTGGCCGGTTGCCCGATAGCAATCTGAGGACACCGTTCCAAGCAGGCGCCGCAGCCACGACAGAGAATTTCATCATCGATCACCACATGCCGGGGATCTGATTCATCACGCTTACGCACGCTATACATGCAGGCATCCACGCATGTTCCGCACTGGAGGCAGTACTCCTCGTCAATCAGGACACGATGCCTCGGGAAAGTCTGCCGTTGTTCCCGAATCTTCTGGTCGAAACCCGTTCGGACCACATCCAGAAACCGATAAAACTCCGGGCTGTTTTCCACTTCCTGGATAAATTGTGTCACTTCCTGGATCGGAAAATCGATATAGCGGGACAGATACTTCTCCAGGTGATCATAGAGCTGGCGATGCTTCAAGTTGACCTGACACTCCTCATCGCAGCGGCCGCAGCGGAGACAGAAGTAAAGAGGCAGGACCTTCGCCAACTCGATTCTTTTCATTTTAAGTGCTTTCTTAATGGTGAGCAGCTTTCCCCTGGCTGCGAACGTTTCGTCCCCAGTGGCATGGTAAATTGGACATCGGGCAACGCATCCTCCGCACTGGGCACAGGAGAGGATATCGTTTGCAATCTCTTCAAGTCCCTGTGGAACGACCGGAATACCGCGCCGAAAGGTTTCCTCCGGAAGGATAGAAAAAAGTCTGAACAGGAGCCACTGGGTTATGGAGAGCTCAAGGTTAAAGATGTCTGAGTGGAACAAGATCTTCTGCAGAGGGCCGAGCCTTCCTGAGACACCAAAAAACTTACCCGGATTGAGGATCCCGGCCGGATCCACTTTTTTCTTGTAGCGAACCAGTTGCTTCAGCTCCTCTTTGGGGTAGAGATCGTGTAAGAAGGGAGTATTCCATATCCCCAGGCCATACGGTTTCCCACGGTAATACTGAACAGCCAGCCTGACCATCATCGGGATGAGCAGGAGGTCCGCATAAAAGACGGCTTTCCGGTGATCGGTGGCCAGCATGGCCAGAAAGAGGACATTCCCATCTTTTACCAGGTGGGAAGTAGGATAGAGGGTGATGCCCAGGCGTTTTCCCCACTCGCTGATCTTCTCATGGTAGGCTGCGCCCTGATCGAGAGGAAGAATCACCTCCGTGGCCAGAAGAGAGGGTCCGAGAGTTTTGATGGACATGGGAAGGAATCGCTCTTTCCAGAGGTATTGGGCGGATTCCCCATCTGCCATTCGAATTCCTTGTCCATCCAGATAGACCTTGAACTCATGGGCTTCTTCATCATCCGCAAAAACGGCAAGGACCAGATTCCCATCCTGAATCGCCATTCCTCCATTGGATTGCTCTCTGAGGACACGTATCAATTCAGAATGGTACACGATCAAATCATCAGGCTTGATCGAAGGATGAAGGGATAGCTTCTTTGCAAAGGCATAGGCAGCAGCCGGTTTTTCGAAGGAGACAATAAATGGATACCATTGGGATGGTTTTGGGCCCACCCGGAGCGTGGCTTTGACAATAATGCCCATCTGTCCCTCAGTGGAGAGGAAACATCCGATTTCCGGATCTTCTCCCTTCAAGTCCTGAACCTTTCCATCGGGCGTGATTACCCGTATGGAGGCCAACTGGCTCCGTACCGGGCCGTGGCGGAAGGTGCCGAAACCCATACCTCCGGTGGCCATCCAGCCGGTAAGGGTTCCACCTTTTCCGGAGGTCATGCTGAGGAGGGTCAGGCCATGGCGCTCCAGTTCCCGGTGGATATCAGAGAAGCGGGCACCCGGGCCCACTGTCAACTGAAGGGTCTCAGGATTCACCGAAATGGTGTCCATTAAACCAAGGTCGATCAGTATTCCACCGCAGGTAGGAACCGCTCCGCCATATCCCCATGTTCCAGCTCCGCGGACAGTCAACGGAATTTTGTGCTCTCGAGCAAACGCAAAGGTCTCCAGAAGGTGTTCTTCAGAGGAAGGTTGGAAAATGAGATCGGGCAGGCTCTTGAGTAAAAGATCTCGGATCAAGGGGGGGAGGTCCACATTCAGGTCATGGCGGTAATATTCAAGCTTCTCCGGATGATCGATGACCCTTAAACCAGGATTCCGGTCTAAAAACTTTTCGAGAGCCTTACTCCAGGTCAATTTAGACTTCTTCTCATTCATGAGGTTGATCAACTTCGCATTTTCTTTGCAATCCTTCATGACGGAGCGTCACCCCTGCCTACCGCAGGCACGAACAATGAAAATGATTACTACGAACGAATTTCACGAATGGTGACGAAGGATTCCCTATTCGTGTCATTCGCTCTAATTCGTGCTATTCGTTTCTATTTTCTGAGCAATGTTTCATGACGTCTACGTCACCCTCGAACGATGAAAATAGATACTGGGTAAGGGAGGCTTTAGCCTCCCATTTGGGCGACTAAAGTCGCCCCTACCCACTCTGATATGGTAAATTTTTATCCAAATTTTCCTATTTTCTAGGCAATTTCATGTACGACAAACATAACCCACGAATAAAAAAAACTCAACGTATTCTACCCTCCCTTTAGGGAGACCGTGTCGTAATTAAGGGGAGGAGATGTTTCGAGTAAACCCCGTTAGAAAGGACGCGGCTTTCTAACAGGGTAAATAAAGGGCCGACAGCAAGGGGAACGGAGAGAATTACAAAATAGGAAGATATTTCTCCAGTTCGAATTGGGAGACATGGGTTCGGTACTGGTCCCATTCGATCTTCTTATTTTCAATAAATTTTTGGAAAATATGATCTCCCAATGCTTCCCTAACCAATTCGCTTTTCTCCGTCAGCTGGATCGCTTCAAATAGATTTCCCGGGAGAGATTCGATCCCATGTCTCTTTCTCTTCTCTTCAGACATCTCAAAGATGTCCTCCTCAACTGGGTCAGGAAGTTTATAATCTTGTTCAATGCCCTTCAAGCCTGCTGCCAGCATGACGGCGAATGCCAGATAAGGGTTGCAGGCCGGATCAGGAGACCGAAATTCAATTCTTGTCGCTTTCTCTTTTCCCGGCTTATACATGGGAACCCGGACGAGGGTAGACCGATTTCTACGAGCCCAGGAAATGTAGACCGGTGCTTCATAGCCCGGTACGAGCCTCTTGTAGGAGTTCACCCACTGGGAGGTGATGGAGGTGATCTCCTTTGCATGGTTTAAAACTCCAGCCATATAAGACTTAGCCACCTTGGAGAGATTGAATTCGTCTTTCGGATCGAAGAAGGCATTTTTATCACCCCTGAAAAGGGATTGGTGGGTGTGCATCCCGCTACCGTTCTGCCCGAAAATGGGTTTGGGCATGAAGGTCGCATAGACACCATGTCTTAATGCAATTTCCTTAACAACGAGTCGATAGGTCATTGCATTGTCCGCCATGGTCAGGGCATCGGTGTAACGGAGGTCGATCTCGTGTTGACTGGGTGCCACTTCATGATGGCTGTATTCGACTTTGATCCCGACCGCTTCTAAGGTGAGGATTGTTTCGCGCCGAAGTTCTGTAGCTACATCGAGCGGTGTGAGATCGAAGTAACCGCCCCTGTCCAATCCCTCTGGTTTTCCGCCACCACTTTTAAAATAGAAGTACTCCAGTTCAGGACCGACATGGAAGGTGAAGCCGAGGTCCTGAGCCTTTTTCAGGTTTCTTTTTAATACCCAGCGAGGGTCCCCTTTGTAAGGGGTTCCATCCGGTTCATAAATATCTGCAAACATCCTGGCCACCGCATTCTCTTTTGGCCTCCAGGGAAGAATCTGAAAGGTTTTTGGATCGGGCTTAGCGACCATATCACTCTCATCGATGCGAGCGTAACCTTGAATGGAGGAGCCATCAAATCCCATTCCCTCTTCCATAGCCCCTTCTAATTCATCGATGGTGATGGCAAATCCTTTTAAAAAGCCAAGCACGTCGGTGAACCAGAGTCGAATGAATTTAACATCATTCTCCTTTGCCAGCTTCAATACCTGCCCTTTTTCTTTATCCATCGCATCCTCCTTTAACCCCTCACCCTCCCCTCTCCCCAATGGGGAGAGGGGAGGGTGAGGGGTGATAGAATTTAAAAAAAAGGCGCCCCTTTTAACCTGTCGATGACAGGTAGAGACGCCTTTGTCTGCTTTCTAACCTGTCCATCACAGGTAGAGACGCCTTCGTCCGATCCGATACCCTCTTATATTAACCAGAAAAGGAGCAAATCTTGTGCCATCGGTTTTGATTTGAACAAATAAATTTCCAATTTATAATTCATTGAAATTAAAAAAGATTTATTTGGTATGGAATTGGTCTTCGATGCAGGTTAATCATTGGAATTGAAATTGGGTGATGGATTTTAAGCAGACTGTTTAGAAATAGACAAGTGACAGAACATTTCTATACAGAGAGTTCTGAAAAACTATCTTTCGCTCTCTGATTTCACACCTGCCTGCCGCAGGCAGGGATTAGGTACCGATTACACAGATTAGAAATGCATTGATAATAAAGGAAAATCTGTGAAATCATTTTTTGAAATCCCTGCCTGCGGCAGGCAGGGGTGTAATCAGAGATTTCTGGACTTTTTCAGAAATCTCATACAATAAAATTGACAAATGGAGCCTATTTTCATAAATTTATAACTGAAAATGAAAGGGTGAATGGCTGGAGGCTATATGGATATAGATAAATTTATGGAGTTGACGAAAAAGTTGGATTCAAAAAAGAAGGGAAAGAAAGAAGAGCTGGAAAAGTTTAAAAATTTTTTCAGCCGATTCCATCTCTTGAACCGTGCTTATTTGGACAAAGACACCTTTGAAAAGGCGCAGGATTCCATCTCATCCATGTCAGAGACAATAGCGAATACCATTCGTTTTTTAGATGATGAGATCACTCGTTTGAGAAGCAAGCGGATGAAACTTCCCTTCGAAAATAGGACGCTCAGTGATATGCAGCGAGTCCAGAATAAAAATGAGATGCTGATTAAAGAATATCTGGTTGGGTTTCAAAAATAAGAAGCAAAAAATTGTAGCAAGTAAAGTGGTTCAATTAAAGGAGTGAAATATGAGTACGGCAAAAGAGGAAGTTCGTAAAATGCTTGACAAGATTCCAGATGACGCGTCGTTCGAAGACATTCAATACCACATATACGTCCGGGAGAAGATCGAGATTGGTCTGAGGGACTTTAAGGAGGGACATGTACTGAGTCAGGAAGAAGTTGAACAAAGGATGTCCAAATGGCTCGGAAAGTAATGTGGGCCGAATCAGCTTGGAGAGATCTTGGGGAAGTTGCAGACTATATTGCTAAGGATTCTCCCCACTATGCAGCGGCATTTGTTCGTGAAGCACGGGACGCTGCGAGGTCATTGGCTGATCTCGCAGAACGAGGACGAACAGTTCCAGAATTTAGTGATCCGAGCATCCGTGAGCTCTTGGTGAGAAGTTATCGTCTCATCTATCAGATAACAGAACAAACTGTAAATATTGTCGGATTTATTCACGGTGCACGTGATTTGTGGGCACTCTGGGAGCGAGAAAGAAGACCCAAATCTGGGGACATTGGTTAGTAACAAGCTGAAGGATTGGCCTCCAAGTGCCATCGCACCTTTTTTCGCTTTGGAAGTTATCAGAAATTCCAGTTTCAGTATAATAATATTACGATTAAAAGAATGATCGAAATAGAGTGGATAAAGGATCGTTTTAAAAGGGATGAATATAATTTATCGAAAGGAGGGGGAAAATGATGAGGAGATATTTTTATACCATTACGGTCTTTCTTTGCATTTTTGTTCTTCTTACCTCCATGGCTGAGGCCTCGACAAAAGAGGTGGTCATCGTTACCTCTTTTCCAAAAGAGCTTTTCGAAACCTATAAGAAGGCCTTTGAAGCAAAATATTCCGGGGTGACGGTTGTGGTTCAGCAGAAACCCACCACACAAGGGGTTACCTACATCCGGGAGACAACCTCAAAACCGGAGGCGGATATCATGTGGGCCAGTGCTGTAACTTTTTTGAAAGGGCCCTTTTTAAAGAGTCGTTCCTGAACAGTCTTACCGCAGGGCTCATGGCTGTCATCTTCGGCAGTCTGATCAGCTTGCCTTTAGCCTTCTTCACCATCAAATACGATTTCAAGGGGAGGATGCTCATTCAGACTTTAGGGGTCCTTCCACTGGTGCTGCCACCCTATGTGGGTGCCGTGGCACTCCAACTGATCCTCGGCCGAAGCGGGGTGCTTAATCTCCTGCTCCTTCAATGGTTCGATATCTCGATCCCCTTCATGGAGGGGTTAAGGGGTGTGATCATCGTTCAAACCCTTCACTATTTTCCTTTTATCTTTCTCAACGCCTCCGCCTCTTTGGCCAACGTGGACCCTTCCCTGGAGGAGATGGCCCAGAATATGGGAGCCCATGGCCTCCGTCTCTTTCGAAGGGTGACTCTGCCGTTGATGATGCCCGGGTTTGTCGCAGGGGCCCTTCTGGTCTTCATCAAGGTGATCGATGATCTGGCCACGCCTTTAATTCTGAATTATACCAAAATGCTTGCACCACAGGCCTATCTTCGGGTGACGACGATCGGGATAGAAGATAAGGCAGGGTATGTGATCTGTGTGATCATGGTCGTTCTCTCTTTTCTCTCCCTCTGGGCGGCGATGAAATTTTTAAGCCGTTCAGAATATGCCATGGTTCAACGGGGCGGCACCGGGACCCCGATCTCAAAGAAGATCAGGGGTTGGAAATTAGGGTTTGTCTGGGCCTTCTCCTTTTTTGTCCTGGGCATCAGCCTCATCCCCCATCTCGGTATCTTCCTCCTTTCCTTTGCCAAAATCTGGAGTTTCTCGATCCTTCCAAAATCCTATACCCTGGGCAACTATGTGGAAATTTTTTATAGGACCCCCCATTTTGTAATGAACACTCTCCTCTACTGCCTTCTGGCAGCCGGCATCGGTGTCCTTTTTGGATCGGTGATCGCATTTCTTCTGATACGGGGAAAGGTCTGGGGAAAAGGGCTTTTGGATGCCATTTCCATGATGCCTTTAGCCATCCCGGGGGTCGTTCTGGCTACGGGCTATCTGAGGGTATTTCACGGAACCAGTCTCCCTTTCATCCATCAACCCTTAACTTCTCTCTGGATCATCCTTGTCATTGCCTATGCAGCGAGAAGGCTCCCTTATACATTGAGATCCTGCTATGCTGCCATGCAGCAGATTCACATCTCCTTAGAGGAATCGGCATTGAATTTAGGAGCAAACCGGAAGAGGACATTTTTTAAAATCACTTTCCCGTTGATGACCGGAGGCCTGATTGCTGGGGGGCTTCTGGCTTTCATCACTTCATCAGTGGAGTTGTCTTCTACGATCATGCTCGTTCCCCGGATGGAATATGGTCCACTTTCCTATGGAATCTATATCTATATGTAAAGTGCGGTTGGAAGAGGACCTGGCGCGGCCTTAGGTGTGGTTGCCATATTACTTGTTGCCATTGGGACCTATATCGTTAATAAGGTATTTGCAGGAGGAAGCGGAACGGCTTTTAAGTTATAAGTTTTTCGGTTGGGCAGAGATATCTCCAAAGTTTTACAAATGCGGTCATTTGAGAGGGCAAAGGTAACCTTACCTTGTAAATAATCAATCTATATTGAAGTTTTTAATCGTTTGTAGTTAACGTGAAGATGTACCGCTGTAAAACTTTTTCGATACCCCTGCCCACCCTCTGGACTTGGGGCCAATTTTTCACCCTTCCCCTTTATTAAAGGGGGAATTAATTGTCTCCTCCCTTTTCTAAAGGGAGGTGTGGAGGGATTATAAAAAAGAGTTATTTCCTAATGGGGAAGATAAGATGAATAAGGCCACTGTGGTTCGGCTCATTAATTTATGGAAAAAGTTTGGTGATGTGGAAGCTGTGAGGGATGTCAATCTGACGATAGAAGGAGGTGATTTTTTTACTTTCCTCGGTCCAAGCGGTTGTGGTAAGACGACGATTCTTCGAATGATTGCGGGATTCACCAGACCGGACGGAGGCCAAATCCTTTTTGATGATCAGGAGGTCAATGATGTCGCCCCGTGGAAGAGGGATGTCGGGATGGTCTTCCAAAATTATGCCCTCTGGCCCCACATGTCTGTTTTTGAAAATGTGGCCTTCGGTCTGAAAGAGAGAAACCTACCCAAATCCATAGTTCAGGGAAAGACCCAGCAGGCCCTCACCAAAGTCAATTTGGAGGGATTGGAAAAGAGGAGGCCCTCCGAACTATCAGGAGGGCAGCAGCAGAGGGTTGCATTAGCCCGGACGCTGGTAATCGAGCCAAGGCTCCTCCTCTTGGATGAGCCCTTGAGCAATTTGGATGCAAAACTTCGTGTCCAGATGAGACATGAGCTGGTTCGAATTCAAAGGGATTTGGGCATCACCTCGATCTATGTCACCCATGACCAGGAAGAGGCACTCACCCTCTCCACTCGAATTGCGGTGATGTCCAAGGGAAGCGTCGTCCAGGTAGGGACACCGAAGGAAATTTATGAAAACCCGAGGAGCAAGGAAGTTGCTGATTTCGTAGGAACTTCTAATTTCTTTAAAGCCGAAGTGATTGAACTGATGGCGGACCGGGTTCGTGTAAAAACGGAAGAAGGGTTTCTCCTCTCAGTTGGGAGACGGGAGGAAATTTCGGTTGCTCTCGGATCAAGTATCCTTTTCAATATCCGGCCAGAATCGATTCAAATCTCCTATCCCGGTGAGAAACCCATTAATAGAAACCAAATCGAAGGGACAGTGAGAACTTCTGCATACCTCGGCTCATTGGTTCAATACGAAGTAGAGGTTTCCGGTGGGAAAAGGGTGAAGGTCAATGTGGTCAACCCGAGAAAGAAGGCACTCATTCAGGAAAGAGAACAAGTTTCCCTCACATTTTTATCAGAAGATGTCGTTGCGATCCCTCTAAAGGGATTACGTTCTGAATAAGTTCTTTTGTCATTGCGTACCTGCCCTGCACCATATTAGGTTCAGGGCCTGCCGACAGATAGACAATCCGAGTATGTCCATTACAACTCATTTCAGAAAACAATTGACATATTTGATAGCTATGATATTTTGCATACAAAAATAAACATCTCCAATTCCTCTCCCTTTAACTTCAAAAATAATGGGGGCATGATGGCCAGAATCCATATTGCAAATGATCCATCTGGTCGCATAATCGTTTCCTTCCCGTATGATCTTCTCCTTGTTGAAAAGGTAAAATCAATTAACGACCGCAGATGGCACCCTGCTG
>JBFMAE010000249.1:0-3374 GCA_040756085.1 Thermodesulfobacteriota bacterium
AAAATTTCGATTAGCAATCTCCAATTCAAGGTTCACGCTGATCCTGGCAATCAGGTCAACTTGCGTATTCATCCCCTCGATCGCGATATCTCCGAAATCCGATGCTGGTGCCAGGGGAGATTGATCGATGTCCTTAAAATTAAAAATACTGAGCTCAAAGATGTGCACTTTTGAAGTTTAAAGTGTGCACTTTTCAAAAGTTCCTAACACAAAAATATCCTCATGGCTTGCACAAGAGTATGGAATCATTTGTGAAATTCAAGAATTATTTTCCATTAGAAAAAAAAGAGATATTTTGTGCTATGATGTTTTCAAGGATTTAGAAGGCGGTTTCCCTTTTGCGTCCAGGAGGCTTATCCTAAAGACTTTTAAATGGGAAGAAGGTGCATGGGATGAAACTGAAAGCGAAGGTTGCGATCATCACGGGTGCAAGCAGAGGTCTTGGCAAAGCCATCGCCATAGGTCTCGCCAAGGAAGGGGCTGCGACCATCGTGGCAGCCCGTACCGAGAAGGAGACGAAAGCGCTTCCAGGAACCATCCATCGTACGGCAGAGGAGATAAGAAACCTTGGAGGACGTTCTCTTCCCGTACGATGCGACATTACACAGGAAGAAGATGTCAAACAGATGGTTCATAAAACCTTGGAGGAGTTTGGTCAGGTCGATATCCTGGTGAACAACGCAGGCATCGCCTTCCCTGCTCCCGTCTGGGAAATGCCCTTGAAACGATGGGAGCTTGTCTTGCGAGTCAATCTGACTGGAACTTTCCTCTGCACCAAAGCCGTTCTCCCCGAGATGATGGAGAGAAGAAGGGGATGTATCATCAATATCTCATCCATTCAAGCCACCTACCGGGCGATCAGGCCGGCCCGGACTGGAATCGCCTATGGGGTTTCGAAGGCCGGTATCGAACGCTTCACCTGGGGCGTGGCTGCGGAAGTAGGGAAATTCAACATTGCAGTGAACTGCGTGAAGCCCCGGGGATCTGTACGGACAGAGGGAATGGAATGGCTCAACCCTGATGCGGACCGCTCTCAATGGGATAGCCCAGAGAGGTTGGTTCGGGCCGTTGTATTCCTCGCGGGTCAAGATGCCAGTGGCGTTACAGGATTAGTCGCCACCGACGAAGAAATCTGTGCATGGCACGGCCTGCTCTAAACCTGATGGAGGATGAGGGAATCGGCTACTTGGACTCGTAAAAACCTTTGCCTGTTTTCCTTCCGAGCCATCCGGCAGTCACCATCTTTTTTAGCAACAGGGGCGGGGCATATTTCGGGTCCTTCGTCTCCTCATATAACGTTTCAGCGATTGACAGTTCGGTATCGAGGCCGATGAAGTCGATGACCTCCAGAGGTCCCATCGGATGATTGACCGCCAGTTTCATCGACGTATCGATTTCATCTCTCGTTGCAATTCCTGCTTCAAGCATTCGCACGGCTCCTAATAAGAAGGGAGTAAAGAGCCGGGTGACGATAAATCCCCCCACATCAGGGGCGACGACCACTGTTTTCCCCAAGGTCATTCCCCACTGTTTCACTGCTTCGATCGTCTCTTGACTGGTCATGATCGTCTTGACAAGCTCCAAGAGCTGCATGACGGGTGCAGGATTGTGGAAATGGATCCCCAATAATTGAGCTGGCCTTTTTGTTGCCGCAGCCATATCCGTAACGGATAACCCAGAGGTATTGCTTCCAAAGATCGTCCCTTTTTTGCATATTCTATCGAGCTGGGCGAATACCTGTTTTTTCAACTGCAAATCTTCGGGGACAGCCTCTTCAATGAGATCACAGTCGGCAAGGTCTTCCATTTTCACACTCGTTTTAATCCGCCCCATAATCGTGTCTTTCTCAATTGAAGGGAGTTTGCCTTTCTCAACCCGACTTGAGAGTCTCTTCTCAATCCCCTTCCGTCCCTTATCTAACATCTCTTGGATGGAATCGACAGCGATGACCTCATATCCCGCCTGGGCAAACACCTGGACAATTCCCGATCCCATTTGGCCGCATCCCAACACTCCTAATTTTTTAATTTCCATGACCCTCCTCCTTTTCGAACGGCAACCCTAAATTCTTTCTATGCCTTTCGAATGGAACATAAAAGCGATTTCATATCTGGATAGCCCATAATGGGTTCTCGGCACTCCGTATCCGTTAATAGATTGGCATTCGATTCTCGAGGCCATCCATGGGGTACAAGAACAATTCCTTCGGAAACCCTCTCTTCGACCTGCGCTTTCATCCGAGCAACCCCTCGATTGGTTTCGATGAGAATATCATCCCCTTCTTTAATCCCATATTGAAGAGCTGTTTTCGGCCCGATCTCAGCCTTCGGTTCAGGATTCTTTCCCCTTAAAGAATTTATCTTCCTAAACTGTCCATGAGTATAGTAGAGATTTCTATTTCCAGTCGAGAGGATCAGTGGGTATTTTTTCAATAACTCTGGAGAGCTCAAAGGGCTTTTACGAGGTTCGAGATAGGTTGGGAGAGGATCAAAACCAACCTTCTTCAAGGCCTCACTGTAGATTTCGATCTTTCCGGAGGGAGTGGTGAACTTCCCGTCTTTCATCCCGTATTGTTTTTGTTGATAAAAGGCACCTTCGGGTTTTTCTTCCAAGAGCTGTTTAAAAGTCAATCCCGTGGGCCCCAGTTCGAAGGCGACCAGTTCCTCCTCCGACTTCCAGGGGAATTGGTCTCCCATGCCTAATTTTTTTGAAAGTTCTGTAAAAAATTTCCATTCGGACCAGCTTTCATAGAATGGATCAATGGCCTTTTTTCTCAGCATGAGATAAGGCAGGCAATGGCAAACATTATAGGTATAGGCTAATCCCCACTTTTCGAGATGGGAACAGGCGGGAAGGATATAGTGAGCAAGCTCTCCGGTCTCCGTCATAAAGAGATCGTGGACCACCAGCAAATCGAGTTTCTGAAAAGCCGCCCTAAAAGCATTCGAATCTGGCATGGAGAGGATGGGGTTACCCCCAATGACGAAGAAGGCCTTTATCTTTTCGGGGACACTTTCTGGAACACAGGTCACCACTCCATAGGGACTCTTTCTCCCCCATACCTCATAGAAGAGTGGATACTGATCAGTCCCCAAGGGTTCGCCTTCAACGGCCATCCCCACATCACCCAACTTCAATCTCGGGCTGATCGTCCATCCTCCTGGATGATTGATATTGCCTGTGGTGACCTGGAGAACGGAGAAGATACGACTATTTTGAGTGCCATTCGCTGTTTGATCCTGCGTATTCGTTCCCTGGTAGATGCCTGCTCCTTTTGTTTTTGCAAAAAGATGGGCCAGCTTTCTTATCTCTTGGGCAGGGACCCAAGTGATCTTTTCTGCCCATTCTGGAGTAAATGGTTGGATATGGGGAAC
>JBFMAE010000250.1:0-22730 GCA_040756085.1 Thermodesulfobacteriota bacterium
ATTTTAAGTGTGACGCTTTTCGAAAAAACGCCCATTTTAGAGGCTCTTTCTGCTATTCAACCCCAAGAATTAGAGGGGGCACCGTGTAACCAGTTAACTTTATTCGACTAACATTGGGACACTACTGAAGTAAAAGGTAAAAGCACGACCATCCCAACCATTGGACCCATACCTGGAAGAATTCCTACAACAAGCCCAACCAAGGTACCAAAAGTCAAGGCTATCAGATTGGCTAGGGTTAAGGTGTGTTGTAAGCCATTGAGAATGTGTTCCCACATAACCTACTCCAAAAACCAGACCAGGATAAGAGGTTTAGGGAAATAAATGCCAAGAGCATATTTAAATAGAAAAACAATGACTACAGTATAGACCAAGGGGATGATTATATATCGGAAGAGATTTCTATGTCCAAGATAATATAAAGAAATACTTAAGAAAAGATAGGAAGAGAATTCAAGACCGAAAACCACCAATCCTATCCCGTATAGGATCAATAATGAAAAGATGATCAATGGTTTGATTGGCACGCCTTGACCATCTAATTGCCAGCTTTTCTGTTTAGATGATTTTAGGAGCCGCCACGCCGATGGCAGAGAGGCTATTATCATTAGGATTAGAACGAGTAAAGGAAATATGAGAGGTCCTTTATAAAATGGATAGGGGACAGAAGTATCTATTTCCCAACGAGTGCTGATGAGAAGACATACCCCAATCATGCCCAGCGAAGCGGATAACAGGTCATGAACCCGGCTCTTTGGGTCTAGAGTTTCCACTCCGATCCCTTTCTTAAAACTACTGATTTAGGATGTTACCCTTAAAGCGGACAAATTCTATTTCTTAATTAGCCCGAATTCATCCATGAGAGCACGGAATTTAACAAGCTCGGATTTGATTTGGGCTTTGGCTCTCTCCATGGGCACTGGAATGGGCACAACACCAACCTTTTTGATCACCTCCTGAATTTCAGATGTACCCATAACCTTAAAAAAGACTTCAGAAAGCCGTTTAGCAACATCATCAGGGGTCTGAACCGGCACAAAGATACCAAACCAGATGAAGTGGGCATCCCCAAAACCCTGCTCGCTCACGGTAGGGACATCGGGATAAGCAGGTAACCGATTGGGCAACATACAGGCCAAAAGGCGCATCTTTCCACTAGAAATATAGTCGCGTAAACCAGGGATAGAAAAAGTAATTACATCTGCATCACCCGAAGTGACTAATAGTGGGTTAAGCTCTTTGTATGCTGTCTCTTGCCACTTAAAACCGCCAATCTTTGCTACGTTCATTGCAATCAACGTCGGCACCGCACCAAGCCCCCAATGGGCTAATTTAAGCGGATGGGTTTTTCCATACTCTGTTAGTTCTTTAAGGTTTTTGTAAGGTGCATCTGCACGGCAGGCCAAAGTAAAGGGTGATGACCAGATTAGACCAAGTGTCTTAAAATCGTCGGTCTTGTAAGGGGTGACACCCCGAATTGGCTGGGTAAGCATTGGCCCGATGGAGATAAGCCCCATGGTATGTCCATCTGGACGAACTTGGGCCAATTCATTCGTTCCCAAGACGCCAGCCCCGCCGGGTTTGTTGATAATCTTCACAGGAACCCCCAACTCTTTTTGCATCAGAGGCACCATGGCAGTAGTGACTAAAGTTGAGGGATCGTTGGCTGGCGGCCAAGGAATGATAATCTTAATCGGCTCAGAGGGCCACTTGGCTATCGCTGGAACAATGGTTATGAATAATACAGCAAAAAAAACAATAAAACAAATTGCAAGAATTCTGTTTAACATTTTACACCTCCTAAATTTTTTTACTTGACAATTGTCATACATATAATATATAAATTTTTTTGTCAAGAAAAATTTTCATTACTTTTGAGGTCTAAAAGGGTAATGGCTTTTCCCATTTTGCAACGAAGAAGGCTTTATGAAGAAGTAGTAAACGCCCTTAAAAAAACTATCTTCTCGGGGGATTATCAAATTGGAGATAAACTTCCTTCAGAGATGGAATTAGCAAAGCAATTTCAAGTAAGCCGATTAGTGATTAGGGAAGCTATCCGATATCTTGAATTGACAGGTCTTATTGATGTTAAACAGGGAGCTGCTGGGGGACCTTTTGTCTCTGAAATAAATACAAAAGTTATTCAAGAAAATATGAGGGACCTGCTTCTCTTTGGAAAGATTTCGGTGAGCCAATTATATGAGGTTAGAGCACTTGTAGAACCTGAGGTCGCTCGTCTAGCGGCCCTTCGTGTTACCAAGAAGGAACTTCATGAGTTGGAGCAATCGGTTTTTATTTCCGAAACAGGAAAACCCGGGATAGACTTCATAAAAAATAATGTCAAATTTCATTGCATACTCGGAAAGTCCTCACGAAATCTTTTTTACTCCATCATTATGGATTGTATAATGGATTTTACAGAAAAATTTGTTTTAACAATCAAACCTATTAAAGAAATAGTTCATAGTCGAACCTCACATAGGGAAATATATCAGGCAATTTTTACCAGAAATCCTGATATGGCCAGTAAGATCACATACAGTCACATCCAAGATATCGCCAAACAGCTAAAGAAAATGGAGAAGGTTTATTTAAATTTAATTAGAAAAAATAAAAACTTTGCTTTTAAGTCTGAAAGGTGAGAAATTAAAATATTTAATTACCAGATTAAATATTTATATGGCATTTAGGAGGTGAATCTATGGCAGAAATTATCAGTCCTGGATGTAGAAGAGGTATCTCCGGGAATGTGGAGATGCCTCTGGCAGTGGAACGTTTGCCAAACGGAAACACGCTCATTGCAGATGCTGGAGATGAAGCAGGGTTCGGAAGCGAGATTGTTGAAGTAGACCCCGTGGGGAATATTGTCTGGAACTACAATGAAGGGCTTAAATTTGCTCATAGCGGTAGGCGGTTGAAAAATGGAAATATCCTGATCACAGACACCACCAATAACCGATTGAT
This sequence comes from Thermodesulfobacteriota bacterium, assembly GCA_040756085.1. GTDB lineage: Bacteria > Desulfobacterota > BSN033 > BSN033 > UBA1163 > JBFMAE01. The sequence goes on from JBFMAE010000250.1 coordinate 2,965, forward strand.
CGAAGTGACTCCCGATAAGAGGATAGTGACGAATTCTGACAATTGGAGTGGGGGAACGGGAGAATTGTCAGATGCATCTCATCTCCATTACCCCAACGAGGCCTTTGAACTGGAAGATGGAACTTTCTTAGTGACGGATCGAAACAACGACCGTTGTATCCAGGTGGATCGAGAAGGAAGGATCATATGGTTTTTTGATAAGGAACTTCACCATCCTCATAATGCGAATCCCCTGCCAAATGGTAATATCCTCATCTCCGATTCTGATGGAAATCGGATTCTCGAGATCAACCGAAAAAAAGAAGTCGTATGGTCTTATGGGGATGGTTCCACTGAAACCTTATGGTGGCCTAGGGGCGCAGTTCGATTGGAAAATGGAAATACGTTAATCACGGATAGTAAGAATCACCGGGTGATTGAGATTTCTCCCGAGGGAAGACTTGTTTGGAAGTTTCAAACCGAACATGTGGATAAATTCTACATTACCCACCCCACCGGAGAGGATACCTTCTTGATAGCCTGTACAGATGGTCATCACCAGGTCATCGAGGTCGATCGTGCTGGAAATATTATCTGGCTATTTCGCAACTACCGAAGACCTTCGCCCATCCATGCCAAGCTGACCAATGGATCTTTCAAGGAGACTGGAGCAGACGGAATCCCTGCATACTGGGTCCTTGCTAATAGGCTTTCGGAAGGCGGAGGCAGGGTAATATGGGACACCCGTAGCAAACCTCATCCATGTCCTGGATTGGAGTACGACCGACCGGGCACCCTATTTCTTCAGCAAGATATTGCTGTGAGGCCGGGAGTGACTTATCGCATAGGTGCCAATATCAAAACTGTTGACGTTAAAGGAGCAGCCTGTCTTCTTATCGATTTCTTCGATAGCCTCGGAGGAAGCCTTTATCGAAATATTATGGAGATGCCCTCCGGGGAATACTTCACAGGAACGAACGACTGGACCCACGATCTGTTCGAGGTGAGAGTTCCACCTCGGGCTACTTTCGCAGAACTGCGGCTTTCTATCAATAACAGCGGGAAGGTCTTCGTCAAAAATGTGATGATGAATACAGTCTGATTTTTTCTCGTTAATTCAAAAGGAGCGAGGGAGATGAAAATTTTTGAGCGCATGGCACAAGAGGGTCATCAACAATTGGTGTTTTTTTATGATCGAGCAACAGGCTTAAAAGCCATTGTAGCTATTCATGATACCACCCTGGGACCAGCCACAGGAGGCTGCAGAATGTTCCCCTACGAAACGGAAGAAGAAGCGATCGAAGATGTGATGCGCCTTTCAAGGGCAATGACCTATAAAACCGCAGCAGCTGGTTTAAACCTGGGGGGAGGAAAGTGTGTCATCTGGGGCGATCCTAAAACAGACAAGTGTGAATCTCTTTTTAGGGCTCTCGGAAGATGCGTTCATACTTTTGGCGGGCGATTTACCACAGGGACTGACCTTGGAACGGCCAAGGAGGATTTCGTCTGGGCCAGGCAAGAAACACCTTATGTGTGCGCCTTACCCGAGGAATATGGAGGTTCTGGCGATACCGCTTTGATCACAGCATTCGGTGTCTGGCGCGGTTTGAAGGCCGCTGCCAAGTGGCGCTGGAGAGATGATTCCTTTGAGGGGAAGCGTGTAGCCATTCAGGGAGTGGGAAAGGTGGGCCACTATCTATTGGAATATTTCATGAAAGAAGGTGCTCATTGCATCATCAGTGACATCATACCTCAAAATATAGAAGCCCTAAAAGAGAAATTTCCCCAAGTGACAGTGATGGCGCCTCAACAGATCTACGATGCGGACTGTCACGTCTTTTCTCCTAATGCTGTTGGAAGCATTTTGAATAATGACACTATTCCCCGGCTAAGATGCGAACTGATCGGCGGCGCAGCAAACAATCAACTGGCAGAACCCAAATGTGAAAAAATGCTTATAGAACGGGGTATCCTCTATTGCCCGGATTTCATCATCAATACCGGAGGGCTGATTCAGGTGGCTGATGAACTGCAAGGTTTTAATCGGGAACGTGCGTTTCAGAAGGCGGCGGAGATCTATGACCGTCTGCTGGAGGTCTTTCGTATCAGCAAAGAACAAAATGCCTCCACTCATCAAGCAGCCCTTTTATTGGCAGAAAAGAGAATTCGATCTGCTCGAGAAGGTTAGACAGATTGGACTGCATGAACCCATAGTGAAGAATCCAAATGGTGAGGATATGGAATAACGTTTAGAAAAGGAGGTTAAAATCTTCCATGGACAGACAGACAAGTGAAAAACGGAAGAGACAATGTGCCAAGTTAGTGGAGATATCGAAGGATGTCGTGCGGCAGGCCTTCGATAAATTTAAACCCGAAGAGTTGGGCATTACCTGGACAGGTGGGAAAGATAGCACTTTAACACTCTGGATTATTCGACAGGTTTGCATCAAGAAAGTAATTCCTCTTCCTAAGACCATGATTATTGGGGAAGGAGATGAGTTTGAGGAGATCGAAGAGTTCGTTGATAGAATAAAGAAAGAGTGGAATGTTCCTCTGGAGATCTGCCGAAACGAGGATGTATTAAAAGCAGCTAACTATCAATTGAATGCTCTGGTGAAAGTGAAGGACTTAAATGAAAGGAACCGCGAAGAGCTTAAGCGCATCGGCTTTGAAGAGGATGAATTTCCCTTCGAGGCAGAATCCTATGTGGGTAATCATCTGATGAAGACAGTGGTCTTTAATGAGTTTCTAGAAAGAAACCACATCAAAGTGATCTTTCAGGGACTTCGTTGGGATGAGCATCATGCACGATTTGACGATCCCTATTTTGAGCATAAGGAGGCGTCTCATTTGGTGCCGGAGCATACCCGGATCCGTCCTATTTTGCATTTTACGGAAAAGGATCTCTGGGATACCTATGCCACCTTTAATATTCCTTACTGTGTGCTCTATGAGAAAGGCTATCGCTCCCTGGGAGTAAAAACGACGAGTCAAATCTCAAAGGAAGGTGTTCCTGCCTGGGAACAGGATTTAGAGAACACGGAGGAGCGCGCCGGGAGACGACAGGACAAAGAGAAAGCAATGGAGCGAATGCGACAATTAGGATATATGTAAATCTCCATATCGAAGAATAATATTTGAAAGAGGAGACTGAAAAATTTCTTGGATTGATGGGAGTTAGTTAATGTCACACTTGATTCCCCCACACGAGGGGAGACTTAATCCTTTACTCTTAAAGGGAAAAAAGTTACAGGATGCTGTGGAGAAAGCCAAATACTTTTCCCAAATCAGGATGACTACCCGTGAGAGGGACGATCTTATCATGATGGGAATCGGAGCCTTCAGCCCTCTTGAAGGGTTTATGGGAAGGGCTGACTGGAAGAGTGTTTGTGATGAGATGAACATGACAAATGGAACCTTCTGGCCCATTCCCATCACTCTATCAGTGACCGAAGAGGTGGCTAAGGGCTTGAAGGAAGGTCAGGAGGTTGCCTTGTGCGATGAAAAGAACAATGAAATCATGGGGATCATGGTGATTGAAGAAAAATGCACAGTCGATAAGGTTTATGAGTGCAAGCAGGTTTTTAAAACTGACGACATCCACCATCCCGGAGTAGCTAAGGTGATGACTCAGGGAGAAGTCAACCTTGCCGGTCCAGTGAAGGTACTGAGCGAAGGTGAGTATCCAAAAAGGTTTGATGGTATCTATGCCACTCCGGAAGAGACCCGAAAACTCTTTCAGGAGAAAGGATGGAAGACGATCGCTGCCTTGCAGTTGAGGAATCCCATGCATCGGTCTCACGAGTACATTGCCAAAATTGCTTTGGAAATTTGCGATGGACTTTTTATCCATCAACTTATTGGAAACTTAAAAGAAGGGGATATCCCAGCAGAGGTTCGAGTAAAATGTGTAGATGCTCTTGTGAAACATTATTTCCCTGAAAATCGAGTAATCCAGAAGGGGTACCCCCTGGAGATGCGTTATGCCGGACCACGGGAGGCACTGCTTCATGCTATATTCAGACAGAACTATGGAGCTACTCACCTCATTGTTGGAAGAGATCACGCCGGTGTGGGTGATTATTATGGCCCCTTCGAGGCTCAGGAAATCTTCGAACAGATCCCGCGGGATGCATTAGCCATCAAACCCTTGAACATCGACCTGACATTCTACTGTAATCGATGCAAAGGAATGGCTTCTCCCAAGACCTGCCCTCATGGAAAGGAAGATCATTTGACGCTGAGCGGGACATTGTTGCGGAAGATGTTGAAAGAAGGAACTTCTGTCCCGGAGGAATTCAGCCGTCCTGAGGTTCTTTCCATCTTGATGGATTACTACCAACGCCTAGAAAGAAAAGTGGAGATCAAAATGCCTCAATTTAGAGAGGGCAAGGTATGAAATGGTAAGGGAGAAATGGAAAATGTAATATGGGTGGCCTTACCACTCATCGGGTTGACCGGAGGTTTCGTTTCAGGGCTCCTCGGAATAGGCGGGGGAGTGATCATGCTTCCCCTCCTCACTTTTATAGGGAAGGTTCCTTTGAAACTTGCCACGGGGACAGATTTGGTACATGTATTTATTGTTGCAACAACTGGTATGCTTTCCTATTTCCGTAAAGGAATGGTCGATTTAAAAGCTGGACTTATCATCGGCATTGCTGGCGTGGCAGGAGGATTCATAGGTTCATTTATATGCATTTCCCTCTCCTCCCACTTTCTTCAACTCCTTTATCTTTTCGTAATCGGATTAGCTATTGCCTTACTTTTTATTCCCTTAAAGTTGGAGGATGAAAACTATGAAAAGGGTAATTTCAATAAACCCTTTGGAATTAGCATTGGTTTTGGAGTTGGCTCCTTAGCAGGGCTTTTGGGGGTTGGGGGAGGTTTTATTATCATTCCATTCATGATTTACTTTCTCAAGATTCCACTTAGGGTGGCGATTGGCACATCTCTCCTCATCATTCTGATCTCTTCGATTGGGACCATCGGCGCCAAGTTCGGGGTTGGACATATCAATCTATTCATCACCCTTCTTGTAATCTCAGGTTCGGTCATTGGGGCGCTGATCGGAGCGCATGTCAGCCGAAAGACCAACGTCGTATTCCTCCGATTGATTCTCCTTTCCCTTCTCATCACTATTTTAATCACCGTTGGATATAAAACGATTACCATGCCTTAAATGTTCACTCGAAGCGATCCAAATCCGGTTCTCTACAAAAATCTATAAAGCCTCCTTGGAAAACTTCGGGAACATTTATAAAATGATAAGAGAAAAAGAATAACCCGTTTGATAATGAATCAGAGCATCAGTCAGGGTCAGGCAACGGCAATAAGGTATTGACCCCCGAAGTGAGTAGGATGAAAAGAGTTGTCTTGTCCATTGCTGCAGGAGTGTGCTTAATTGCATTCCCCATAGGTTGTGCTTCTACTGTTACGGAGAATATTGAAAGGAAGCCTGCTGGCAGTCCCCAGGAGGCCGTCTCAAGTAAGACAACCGGGTTTATTGATACCCACAATCACCTCTTCGGACGGTTCAGCACGCGCCTGGGTGGTGAGGAGATCGACTATGAGGGTGCGGCCAAAGTGGCCATGGCTGCCATGAAACAATCCGGCATCAAAAAGATGTTTATCATGCCGCCCCCTTTTTCTCCGGGTCATCGAGGTCAATACACTTTTGACGACTTGATTGGCGTTGTCAAGAAATTCCCCGACCGATTTGCCTTTCTGGGGGGCGGTGGGACACTTAATGTGATGATTCACCAGGCCGTGCAGGATGAGACCCTTAAACGGGGAATAGAGAGCCGGTTCAAAAGGACGGCTGTAGAGATCCTTTCGAGGGGAGCCATTGGATTTGGAGAACTCACAGCAGAACACTTATCTTTGAGATACGACCATCCTTATGAATCAGCCCCTCCGGATCATCCCTTATTTTTGCTTCTCTCTGACATTGCTGCGCGCCACGGAGTGCCTATTGATATCCATATGGAGGCTGTTCCAAAGGACATGCCCCTACCAAAGATCAGGAGGCTTGAATCACCTCATAATCCGAAGGTCCTGCATTCAAACATAGCGGCCTTCGAGCGGTTGCTGGCTCACAACCGGAATGCCAAGGTCATCTGGGCTCATGCGGGGTGGTGCAATACTGGACATCGTACTCCTGAGCTCTGTGCTGAACTGTTAGGAAGGCATTCCAACCTGTATATGAGTTTCAAGATCAGACCAGACAGCATGGCTCAGACGAGGCCTCTGGCAGAAGATCTTCGGATAAAACCGGATTGGCTCAACCTGATCCGAACCTATCCGGACCGATTTGTCATAGGGAGCGATCATTTTTATGGATCGCCAAGAGCCCCCACACAGATAAGACCTCACCGGGGGAGAGGGGTTGATACAGAACACTTGCTGGCTGCCCTGTCCCCTGAACTGGCTCATAAGGTTGGCTATGAAAATGCTCTGCATCTCTTTAAACTGAAATAATCGGGAACGGGTTCCAAAGGAAAAGATTCGGGTTCATCCATAATAAAGTTGGTCCTGCTCTAATTGCAGATGAGTTAATGAGTGAATGGGTAAATGAGTTATTGGGTTATTAAGTCATTAAAAATAAGAATACATCATTAGCCAAAGCATGGTGTTGCCCAGCAGAAAATGTTGACGTTGAGGAAGAAGATTGCTGAAATCCTAGAAAAGGATTGTCTTGATTTACGGGAGGTTTCGCAACGGTTTGGAATCAAGGAAAGAGAAGTTCTTGATCATCTTCAGCATATTGCTAAATCTGTTTATCCCAGACGTCTTATGGCGGAACCGGCCTCTTGCAAACAATGTGGTTTCTCTTTCAAGAAGCGGACTCGCCTGAACACTCCAAGCCGTTGTCCCGTCTGTAAAAGCGAACATATTTCCCCACCCCGATTTAAGATCAACCATTCCTAAGAAGAGAGAAGATAGGGGGAAAGCGTTTGCATTCATTGAATCTTCAGGGCAGCAGGATTCCGATCAGCGTTCCGATCATCCACCGGAAGAGTCCGATAAGTGGATCCAAAATGCCCAGATAAAGGAACCCGATGATGATAAAGAATCCGTAAGGCTCCAGGCAGGCAAGGAAATACCGGGTTCTTCCCGATACGATTCCCATCAGTATCTTTGAGCCGTCCAGAGGTGGAATGGGAATCAAATTAAGAGCGGCCAACGTGATATTGATCTGGACCACATAGTAGATGGGGATGATGGCAATCCCTTCCCCGCCTCTTCATCAAACATTCTTCCGGCCCTTTCAACCCGTGGAGGAATAGGGATGTTTTGTGCAATAACGATTTATAATTTTACAATATATGGGGACATAAATAAAATGGTAATTTACTTTTTTCAAGATATTTAGTAAAAGAGATTTATGGCGTGGGCAGGCATGGGGCGAAGATAAGAAACATGATTGAAGAAAGTGAAGATGGGAAAAGAGATAAAACTGCCAAAACCAAAAGAAAAAGGATCCACTTCAATTGAAGAAACACTCAATCAAAGGAGGTCCGTAAGGGATTATAAGAAGGGTCCGTTAAGCCTGGAGCAGATCTCCCAGCTCCTCTGGGCCGCTTCGGGTAAAAATCGGTACCGCCGAACTGCTCCTTCGGCCGGAGCGACCTATCCATTAGAAACCTACCTGGTGTCGGGAGAAGTTGAGGGGTTGGAACCGGGCCTCTATCATTATTCTTATTCAAGTCACATTTTGGAAAGAACAAAGGATCAGGATATCCGAAGTAGACTATCCCAAGCTGCCCTGGGAGAGAGGATGATTGAAAAAGCACCCGCAAGTATTATCATTGCCTCAGATTATGATAGGACAACCGGCTATTACGGTCAAAGGGGAATCCGCTATGTCCATATGGAGGCAGGCCATGTGGGACAAAATGTTTCCCTTCAGGCTGTCGCATTGAAGTTAGGGACAGTCATGATCGGGGCTTTTGAAGACAAACAGGTCAAGGAAATCCTGGGAATAAAAGAGGAACCCCTTTACATCCTTCCAGTGGGTAAGATTTAAGGATGTGACAACCCCCGGCTCAATTCATCGGGGCGTCCTGTCTCTCTTACAACAAGCCTTCCGGATAGCAGAAAAGGCCTTCTCACAGAATTCCTTCAAATCACTTTCTTTTCAGAAGAGGTTCGGAATAGTAGGCGGTCACCATCTCGTTGCTGTGGTCGGTGTCGGTTTGGATTCCTATGGCCAACACACCATCGGGTTCTGTTCCAAAGGCAGCTTTATAATCTTTATGAATATTCCTCTTCTCATAGACCCATTGGCCTGCCTTTCCTTCTCCAGATTCCAGTACAAAAATCTTGCAGGACTTATCTCCAGGATGGTCGAAAACATGACTTCTGGGGAGACGGCTTGCCCAGATATATTCGATTTTGAAACCCACGGGTTCTCCTTTTCTGAAAAGGCCATAACTTCCCCCTTTCCCGAAGACGACGATGACCCGTGCTGCCGAATCATATCGGTCCTTTCTTGTCTCTATGGCAGAGCGGACCACATTCGATATTTTCCACCTCCAGGAGAGGATGGGAAGATCTTTTTCCTTCTCTCTGACTTCCTTGAAGAGGGAAGATCGGCTGGCTAAACTCTCGGCCTTGATGATCCCTTTTCCGGCCCTCGAATATTGAGTGGGAGGGACAGCAAAGGAGGAGACCATCCACCATCCCTTGACCGGTGACTTCTCTTCTTCGGGTTTCTCCGACACAGAAGGCCCGAACGGAAGCTGGACCAAAATCATGCTGAGGATGATAAGGAAAAGTTTCATTTTGGAAAATCCTCTCTACCCTGGACAATTATACCCTAAATCTCGATTTCACTGTTGAAAAAAGTGGTAGGACCTGCTAAATTCACAATTATGAAAAAATGTTGTTTACACCATAAAATCCGATATTTGATTTTTGTCCTCTTCATCCTGTTCACCACCGTGGCCTATGGGCAAGATAGCAATGAAATTCCTTCTTTTTATCAAATGCTTATCTATCGGCTCTCACAGGAGGGATTTGATTTTGGATTTTTATCTCAATTGTTCATTGACCCTCGTGCAGTCCTAAACCCATCCTTGATGACCCTGTCCTTGGTATCGAGAGAAACAACGGAATTATACATCCCTTTTTTAACTCCAGAATCCATCCTCCTTGCCAAAACATTTCTCCGTGAGAATCTCAAGATTTTAAAAGAAATGGAAAAACGGTTTAACGTCGATAAAGAGGTCGTTGTGGCCATCCTCCTGGTAGAATCAAGGTTTGGAGAGAATATAGGAAAGTACCGGGTCATTCCCACACTGGCAAGCATAGCATTGATGGACTCTTCAGAGAACCTGTTGAAGAATTATGAGATCCTTTGGGAAGACAATCCTGAAATCTCCTTTGAATGGTTAGAAAACCGGGGAAGGAGAAGGGCCCATTGGGCTTACAATGAGTTGAAATATTTCCTGAAGATCATCCGCCATGAAGAGATCGACCCACTGGAGGTCTATGGTTCTAAGGCTGGCGCCATGGGCATGGCTCAATTCATCCCTTCAAGTTACCTCGTTTATGCCCTGAATGAAAAGGGATTGGAGAAATGGCTTCTCAACAAGGAAGAGGCGATCTTCAGTATTGGGAATTACTTAAAATCTCATGGATGGAAAAAGAACCTGAGTATTGAAAAGAAGAAACGAATCCTCTGGTATTACAACTACAGCGAGCCCTATATAGAAACCGTCTTCCGGGTCGCCCAAAAGATAAAACATTAATTTAGGGTTCGAGGATTCCAGGAGTCGAGGGTTCAAGTGAATTTTATTTTTTTAATTTAACCCGAATCCTTGACCCCTTGAACCCTTGATTTAGGAGAAAACCATGAAGTGCCCCAATTGCAATATGGAACTTCAACTGGAGGTTAGGAGGGATTACACCAAGCCCCTCTTCGCCCTCCTGATCCTCTTGTTGACCGCCCTCTTCTTTGTGGGGATTCGAATGCGTGGGGAGAACGAATCTCTGAAATCGAAAATCATACAACTTGAGAAGAAGATCGAATATTATGGATCGACCCTCCTCGATTACCAGAAAGCCATCGAAAAGTTCATCCAGAAAATGCCTGAGGGAAAGACGAAATAAGACCTAAGTAAATTAAATTCCAACAATCAAACCCCTGCCCGCGTCTGCCTGCGGCAGGCCTGCTGCAGGAAAGACGGAGGGGAAGGTTAATTTAGGAAGGAGTCTAAATCATAGGGGGTTCTGTTCGCAGAAGCAGCCGAAGGTCCCGGTGGGACAGCAGTTTGGCATTTCTTCAAGGCGAACACATCTTCCACAGAGTTCACCGGGTTCTTTTACTCCCTGGCAAGGAACGATCATTCCTGGGCAGACATAATCGCAACCCCGGCAGAGACGGCAGGTCTCCGGCCTCACTTCAAAGGGCATACTCACCCTTCGGCCCATCCCTCTTCCAACAAATCCGAGGGCCTTTCCATCCATCTGTTCGTAACACATCCGGATGCAGAGGCCGCAGAGGATACAACGGTTATCCTCCATCGGAAACCGGATCTTCAGGAGTCCCATCCGGGCAGCAATATCCTGGGCTATTTTTACATTGGGGGCACTGGCCACTAAGAGCTCAGCCAACATTTTCCTTGCGCGGATGATTCGTGGAGATTGGGTTTGAATCGCCATTCCCTCCCTGACTTCATGAGTGCATGAGGTGTCGATAAAGGTTTTACCCCCTCCGTTATTGCTGATTTCGACGACACAGATCCGACACCCCCCGTAGGGCGAGAGGTGTTCCATGTAACATACCGTAGGGATGTGGATCCCAAATTGACGGGCAGCCTCAAAAATGGTGCTTCCCTCCTCCACATCGATCGCTCTTCCATCGATGGTGATGTTGACAGTTTTGATTTCCATCTCTAATCTCCTCTACCTGTCTTACTTCTCCCCTCCATCCTCTGTAGCATAGCTACTGCGGAGGACAGGCATCAAGGGGGAGGGGAAATGATCTGGGCTATTGAACCATCACAGCATTGGCTTTACAAACATCTTTACAGGAGCCGCATTTTGAACAGAGCTCTGAAAGGATGCGGTGGCTCTGTTTTTTCTCGCCTTCAACCGCTTGGGTCGGACAAACCTTCTTGCACGCCCCACATCCTGTGCAATCCATTTCTGAAATCGAATATTGAATGAGAGGGGTACAGACGGCCGCAGGGCATTTCTTCCATTGAATATGGTCTTCAAATTCGGAACGGAAATATCTCAGCGCGGAGAGGACCGGATTGGGTGCGGTCTTTCCCAGCCCACAAAGGGAGGTATCGGCCACCACCTCTGCCAATTCTTCCAGGAGAAATAGGCTCTCCTCATCTCCCTTCCCTTCTGTGATTCCATCTAAAATCTGCCCCATCCTTTTCAACCCCTCCCGACAGGGAAGGCATTTGCCGCAGGATTCCTCCTGGAGGAAGTGGACAAAATATTTCGCCACATCGACCATACAGGTCCCTTCATCCATGACGATCATCCCGCCCGAACCCATCATGGATCCGGCCTCGGTGAGGCTGTCGAAATCGACCGGCAGATCGAATAAGGAGGCAGGGATACAACCACCCGAAGGCCCTCCTGTTTGGACTGCCTTGATCCTTTTTCCATTCTGCTGACCTCCTCCGATATCGAAGATGATCTCTTTGAGGGTGATACCCATCGGCACCTCCACCAATCCGGTATTTTTTACCTTGCCGACCAAAGAGAATATCTTTGTCCCTTTACTCCTCTCAGTGCCAATAGAGGAAAACCACTGGCTCCCTTTATTAATAATCAATGGGACATTAGCCCAGGTCTCAACATTGTTGAGGTTCGTGGGGTTTCCCCAGAGTCCCTGCGTCACGGTGTGAATCTGCTTGCTCCTGGGCTCTCCGACCCTGCCCTCGATCGAGGCGATCAGTGCAGTCGATTCTCCACAGACGAAGGCCCCACCTCCTTTTGCGATCTCCACATCGAAATCGAAACCGGAGCCTAGGATATTTTTACCAAGAAATCCAGCCTTTCTCGCCTGCTGAATGGCGACCTCCGCATTTTTACAAGCGATGGGGTATTCATGTCTGACATAGATGTACCCATGGCTTCCTCCAATGGCATAAGCACCGATGATCATTCCTTCTAAAACAGAATGTGGATTCCCCTCCAAGAGACTTCGATCCATATAAGCTCCAGGGTCTCCCTCATCGCAGTTACAGATAATATACTTGATTTCACCTAAAGCATTCCGGCAATCCTCCCATTTTCTTCCGGTTGGAAACCCGGCCCCTCCTCTCCCTCTCAGTCCGGAGGCTTTGATCTCATCGATTATCTGATCGGGTTTCATTTCGAAAAGGGCTTTTGCGAGGGCCTGGTATCCATTGATCCCGATATAATCTTCAATCTTTGTCGGATCAATCAGCCCATTTCTCCCGAGGACCAGACGATGCTGAGCATTATAAAAAGGGATCTCTTTCTCGGAGGTCACTTTCCGCTGTGTGACAGAATCCTCATAGAGGAGATGTTCCAGAATCTTTCCCCTCTCAACTGTCTCCGAGAGGATCATGGGAACATCCTTCTCCTTTACCTTCTGATAGAAGATACTCTGGGGCTGGAGGGTGACGATGGGCCCTCTCTCACATAACCCTCTGCATCCTGTGAACTTCAATCTGATCTTGTTCACGTTCTTCCGGATGGTTTTGGCAAACTGGTCTCTAACTTTTTTGCAACCGTAGGCGTGGCAACCTGTACCTCCGCAGACAGAGACTACCACCCCATCCTCTTCCTGTTTTGTAATAATATCTTTTCTCCACCTCTCCAAATCGGATACGGATTTGATTTTTCTCATGACTTCACTCCGCCTCCCTTTCTATTCAACTTCTCAATCACCCGCTTTGCTTTAACCGGGTTCATCTCCCCATAAAATTTTCCATCGACGAACATGACAGGTCCGATGGCGCAAACACCCAAACAGTTGACCACATTCAAAGAGAACTGCTTGTTCAGAGTCGTCTGACCGGGTTCGATATTCAAAAGCTTTCTCAACTCCCTTAGGATCTTTGGACCTCCCCGTACATGACAGGCCGTCCCCAGGCAGAGAGTAATAGAATGTCTTCCTTTAGGTTTGAGGCTAAAGGATTTATAGAATGTAGCAACTCCATAAATGTCATTGAGTTCCATCCGGAGCCGTAATGCCACTTTTTTTAAAGCCTCTTCGGGTAGGTGGTTGTATCGGTCCTGAATGTCGTGGAGTATGCTGATGAGGGCTGTCCTCTTCTCCTGATATTTATCAATGATTTTTTCAACGTGTTCAAAGTCCATTTTTACCTCCAAAGTAATTTTTACTTAAAGATTCATTTGTAATATTATTTATACTTAAATTTTTTTTGAAAAAAATAATATGATTAATTTCTACTTAACTTTACCATCCCCCTCTCGGTGGACTTAATACCCACAATAAAACGGCATCTCCTTTGCCCATATTGACCCATTTTGATGGGACAGTCGATTCAATATAAAGGCTATCCCCCTGGCGCAACATCTGTTTCTCCCCTTCGATTTCGACCTCCAATTCCCCTTCCATCACATAGGCGAATTCGTCCCCTTTGTGAGTGTAAAAATGTCCATTGACGCTTGCACCCTCTTTTAGGGTCAAAAGGCAAGGTTCCATTCTGCGGTTGAGCAGATCAGAAACGAGAAGGTGGAGTTTTACATCGGAGGCCTTCATTTCCTGAAGATGAATCTCCTGCCTCTCGTTGGGCTTGATCACCATCTTCTGCAACGGTCTACCTTCTAAATCCATTAGGAAGTAGATGGGTTGGGTGTTCAATTTTTCGCTCAATTTCAGAAGCGAATCGAGGGAGGGGCTGATGACATTCTTCTCCAACTGGGAGATAAAACTCGGGGTCAGGCCCACCTGTTCAGCCAATTCCTTCTGAGTCATTCCCAGCTTCTTTCTCAATGTCCTGATTTTATCACCCAGATTGCTGGGCCTTCGGCCTCCGATGGAGGGAAAGATCACCTCCTGGTCCCACACCTCATAATGCTTCGGGAGAAAGGCACTTCTTGAAAATCTCCCTTCACTCTTGATCACTTTAAAAAAGAGCTCACCGTTCTGCTTATCCAGTTCGATAGCCACCTGGGTAATATGTCTCAGATTGGCCTTAAAAGATGGTGAGTGTGCTTCTTTCTCCAAAATCCAGTAAGCAACGGTCTGAAGGTCGTAGAGCCTCGGGCAGGAGTAGGTGAAGAATTTATAAGTGACATTTTCATCGCCCCAGATATCCTGCATCCCTGTGAGACTGTCGAAGATATATCGGACACCTGCCCCTTTCTCTATCTCAATCCGATCCATCGCCACACGAAATTGTGAAAGGTCCTTCGGGTTTTCAACCTTGACCACGCTCCCTTTAAATCCTTCCCTGTTTTTTTCATAAAATTGGGTAAAGAGGGGGTCATTGTTCCCCTTCCCTGAGGTGAAGCAGTCGAGAATGGTGAGATTCTCCAAATTGAGCAGGTAGTTCAAGCGTTTCGTGAGGGTGGAAGGAGAGATATTGAAACTGACATAGACGACCTTATATCCATTTTTCAAAGTCTGCTCGATAAAACGCTGAATAAAAATTTCGACATAAGTCCCGGCCTCCACCTCCCAGATGATATTATCACCCATTTTGAGGAAACCTAAAAGATGGTCTAAATAACCAATTCCTGTGGAAATTTTTGCTATCATTTTAAACTATACTAAATTTAATAAAAAATAGTTTATTCTTAATGTATTTTAAGTAATTTTTAATAACTTTTTGAAATTAAAAAGTCAACTTTTTTTAATCGCACAAAGAGGATTTATATAACCTTAATCGTAAAGCGGGGTCAACAAAAAGATGTTGATCCCGCTTATTGCGTTTGTATTAATAGACTCCTCAATGATATATATTTAGACAGCCTTTTCAGCCCATGAAGGGGAGGAAAACAGAATGCAAAAAATCAAATTAGGCATTAGCAGTTGCTTGCTGGGTGAAAAAGTGCGTTATGACGGCGGCCATAGGTTGGATCAATTTCTCACCGGAACCCTGGGACAATATGTGGACTATGTCCCTGTATGCCCGGAAGTGGAATGCGGCCTACCTGTTCCAAGAGAATCCATGCACCTGGAGGGAGATCCCGATTCTCCCCGTTTGGTTACGATCCACAGCAAACAGAATATGACGGATCGCATGATGCGGTGGGCCCGGAAACGGGTGGCTGAGTTGGAGAAGGAAGATCTTTGCGGGTTTATTTTCAAGAGCAATTCTCCCAGCAGTGGCATGGAGCGGGTCAGGGTCTATGACGAAAAGGGAATGTCTGTGAAAAAGGGAGTGGGGATATTTGCCAGAATTTTTATGAAACACTTTCCCCTCCTTCCAGTAGAAGATGAGGGGCGACTCCACGAACCCAAACTCCGTGAGAATTTTATAGAACGAATCTTCACCTTAAAACGATGGAGGGAAATTCTAAGGAAAAAGGAGAGTCAGGGAAACTTGGTGAGCTTCCATACAAAACATAAGCTCCTCATCCTCTCCCATAGTCCAAAGCATTACCAGATCATGGGAAAGCTTGTGGTAAAAGCTAAGGAGATTCCGCTGAAAGAGCTCTTTCAGCAATACCAAGTCCTCCTCATGGAAGCACTTAAACTCAAAACTACCCCAAAGAAAAATTCGAATGTCCTTCAACACACGATGGGTTATTTTAAGGAACAATTGTCTTCTGAGGAGAGACAGGAATTAATGGAGGTAATCGATCATTACCGGCAGGGATATATCCCGCTCATTGTTCCCATCACCCTGATTAATCATTACGCTCGAAAGTACGACCAGCCTTACCTCAAACAACAAGTTTATTTAAATCCACACCCGTTAGAACTACAATTACGAAACCACGTCTAATTAATTGGGAATGGGTTCACATTTTAATTTGAACCCTTCCCCCAATTCCTTTTACGAATCGATCAGCCATTGTATGGTAATACGGTAAGACTTGACATATAACCATTTTTATCGTATGGTAATTATTATGAAAACAACATTGAACATTGATGATTCTGTGATGGCGCATCTCAAACGGGAAGCTGCGAAACGAGGATGTACCATGTCTGAACTAGTGGAATCTGCACTACGCCTCTTGCTTCGTTCTCAGAAAAAGAGTGGAAATCTCCCACCCCTCCCAACGTTTAAGAGCGGAGGACCTCTTATCGACATCGCTGATCGTGATGCCCTCTATCAGGCGATGGAAGGCCGTTAATGTTTGTGGTCGATACAAACATTCTGATCTATGCAGCAGACGAAGACTCTCCGTTTCATAGCCCGTGTTATAAACTCCTTGAAGAATGGCGCAATCAGTCGTCCGCATGGTATGTGACATGGGCGATTTTGTATGAATTCCTCCGTGTGAGCACACACCCTCGTGTGTTTCGCAGACCCTGGCTATCGGCACAGGCGTTGAGCTTCATCGAAGCGCTCCTCGCTTCGCCCTCTCTGGGAATTCTCATTTCAACGGAACGAAACGCCAGTGTGCTCTCCGAAGTGATTAAAGAAGTGCCCCATCTAAGTGGCAACTTAATGCATGACTTACAGACCGTGACATTGATGTGTGAGCATGGTATCAAAATAATTTATACCCGAGATACCGACTTCCACCGGTTTCCCTCTTTAGAACCAATTGATCCCATCACCTGATCATCACTATGTCCGAGAATATGATCAGCCCTACCTGAAAGAGCAAGTTTATTTGCATCCTCATCCTTTGGAACTACAATTACGAAACCACGTTTGAAAGGCCCCCTCTCACTTTAAAAACTATCTATCCAAGGGACTCCTTACACCCAATATGTTTTTATTTGCAACATGGGTGTAGATCATGGTGGTCTGCAGATTCTGGTGACCGAGCAACTCCTGTATTGTCCTGATATCGTAACCTTTTTTTAAGAAGATGTGTTGCAAAAATGTGGTCCCATGTATGAACGAAAACCTGTTTTAACATCTTTGCCTGCCAAACTGCAGGCTTAAATGTCCCCTGTCACTGAGGAAGAAATATTATGGTTCAAGCGGCCTTTTGTTGTAAAGATTGTCAAGGGGGCTTCTTGGAACGCTGACCACATCCCTTAAGACATGGGTGTAGATCATCGTGGTTTCAACATGCTTATGGCCCAGTAGATTCTGTATCTCCCTGATATTCACTCCGTTCATTAAAAGGTGTGTTGCAAAACTGTGTCTGAGGGTATGCACGGATGCATGCTTCACAATCCCTGCCTTCTTCAACGCTTCTTTTACAGCATTCTGAATCGTCTTTTCGGCGATATGATGGCGCCTTATCTTCCCGCTTCTTGGATCCACAGAAAGTTTCGATGATGGGAAGACATACTGCCATCCCCACTCCTTTGCGGCATTTGGATATTTCCTTTCCAGCGCATCTGGGAGATAGACTCCCCCGTATCCACCCGCAAGGTCTTTGTCATGTAGTTTTTTGACTTCATCAAGGTGCTTCTTTAGCATGTCCTTAATGGTCTGGGGCAATATTGTCGTCCTGTCCTTATCTCCCTTGCTTCCCCTTACAAAGATCAATTTTTGCCCAAAATCGATATCTTTCACTCTCAAACGAGCAAGCTCCATGAGACGGAGTCCTGACCCATAAAGCAACTGGAGAATCAGAAGGTTCAGGCCATTTACATGTTTAAACAACGCCTGGACCTCCTCTGGAGATAAAACAACTGGCAGTTTCTGCCCTCGTTTTGCCCTTACTGTTTTGCTCAAATCACCAAGCTCGGTCTTGAGGACATCCCTGAAAAGAAACAGAAGCGCATTGAAAGCTTGGTTCTGTGTTGAAGATGAGACCCTCTTTGTTATTGCAAGAAAGCTCAGAAAATCCTTTACGTCGCCTGAGTCCAAGCCCCCGGTATGAACATCTTTCTTCTTCATTTTAGATGTATAATCTATGAACCTTTCAGCCCACTCCAGATAGGAGCGTTCTGTTCTGTGAGAATAATGCTTGATGCGTAAGGCCTGACGCATGGCACTAAGGATTTTGGAGACATCGGGGAACCTTTTTTGTGGACCCTCGGAAGAGAGGACTGAGGTTTTACTATCCAGAAAATGGAGTTACAGTCGAAGAGCCTCGTCTGCCTGTTTGATCTGCCAGTCAACTATTTTCTTTTGTGATTTCAATTGGTTTAAGAACTTTTGAACCCTTAGATTAGAACCGAGGTCTTGGTTTCTGTTTGAGAATGCTATGAATTTACTCACCCAGTGGGCATAAAAAGGCGCATTTTTTGCAGCGACAAGGGAACGGGAAAGTAGAAAGTCCTGGAACTCGGGCAATATCCTATTTGGCACTTATGCACTCCAAACTTGCCAAAATTCTAATGTTATACGAATTGCGTAATTCATGATATTTTAAGGAAAACACGAAATAGAATGTGATGTAAAATTTTATAGACAAAAGCAGCCAAAAGGAGTAAAAAATTAAAATTACTAAAGTTTTGCACTTTTTAAGCCCATAATTTTTCGAGGTAAGTATCGAGAAAGCTTTGGTTAAATTCAACTTTCATCTGATTCAGGGTAACCGTAATGTGTTTTAACAAAATATGCCTTCTCACTTGGAAGGCTAAAAGCCGAATGGATACATCCAAGGAAACCGTTTGGTCTCTTAACCACTGGAGGATCTTCAAAAGGATTAAGAGAACATAGCTCAGAAGGGATAAAGCCACATGGCGCTGGATGGCTTGGAGATTCCGAACTTGATAATCTCCCAATCCTAATCGTTGTTTAAGGTCTTTGATCATCTGTTCAATCTTCCAGCGCTTAGCGTAATACTTGATGATATCCAGAGCGGAGAGATGAAGATTCGTAGAAACAAGATAAGAGGTCTTCTTTCGTCTCTCTTTCACCACGACCACAGCTACTTTGCCCAACCCTTGGATTGTCCCAACAAATCGAGCGATCTTAAGGGTTTTGTTCTTGCCATACAAGAAAAGGGAGACCTCTCGATAAGCAGAACCGAGGGTAGAAAGGGTAGTGACCTTGGTTTTTTTACCATTCATCCAGAGGACGGACGTGGATTTGAGTTGAGAGATCATATGGTAACCGTACTTCCGACAACACTGAGCCAATTCTTTCGCCCAATACCAACTGTCCACCAGAATATAGAGCTTACAGGGGATAGGAAGCCGAAGGGCTCTGATGATCCCTTTGGCCATAGTGATCTTGGTCTGAAAAGGGCCCAATCCTCTCGTCCCTTTGGGATGATAGAGCTTGGCCCAAAGGGGCAAAAGAAAGCCTTTGTAGAGCAAGGCCGCAAGCACCCATTGGTGGCCAAAGACATTGGCCATATTTTGAGCATGATCTTTGTACCAGGCACACCCAGGAATCTTCTTGCCACTCTTTTGAGTAATGGTATCATCGATGATAAGAAAGAGGATAGAGTGGGCTTTGATTCGCAAGGTATGAAAGAACTGCTCCAAAGCGATTTCTGCAACCTCTTCGAGGGCCCAGATGTTTTGTCCCAAGAATCGGGTAAAGCTGGACAGAGCGCGATGCAGAAAGGGATAGGTAAGGGACTGAACCATCGAGGAGGTGTGGGGTTCTTTTCCCAGTTGGATAAAGCCAGTGATAAAAGATGAGAAAATTTTGAAAGAAGGTCTGTTACGTAAAAATCATTTGTGCACATATGGGAAACGATTTGTGGACATGGTTTGTTTTTCATTCATAGATGGAACTCCCATAATTTCTTACCCTCCTTGTAGATCATAAACTTCTGATTGGGGA
>JBFMAE010000251.1:0-4196 GCA_040756085.1 Thermodesulfobacteriota bacterium
ATTGGATAGAGTTGAGCATGATATTGAGGAAGACCTGCTGGAGGTGGTTTGCATCTCCGAGAATCAAGGGTAAAGTACCATCATAATTTTCAAGCAATTTTATCGATTGGGACCTTAATTGAAATTTTAAGAGAGAAACAGTTTTTCGAAGTACTTCATTGACATTGATCAGGCTTTTCTTCATTTCCGATTCCCTTGAAAAATTGAGAAGGCCCTTAATGATTCCCATCATCCCCAGGATTTCCTCCTCAATGAGCATGAGATCAATTTTGACCTCTGAGCCCACAGAAGGGTTTCTAAGAAGAATCTGCACATAATTTGAAATAACCCCAAGGGGATTGTTGATTTCGTGAGCAACCCCTGCCGCTAGTCTACCAATAGCCATTAGACGATCCAATTGGCTGATTTTTTTATATGCGGACTCCAATTCTTCTTTCCTCTTTTTCAACTCTTTTGCCATTTTGTTGATCGATAGAGCGAGAAGGCCGATTTCATCCTTCCTCCTAACTTCTATTCGATGATCTAATACTCCCTTTCCAATGATCTTTGTCCCCTCAATCAGTTTTTCGATTTGTTGAAGGGATTTAGAGAAAGAAGAGATAAAACTCATTAAAGGGAGGTAGACCCCATCGGGTTGTTTTTGATTGGTTGGGTAAACTGTTTCCCTTTTCTTAAGGTTAATCATTTTTTTAGAAACTTCGAATCTTTCTTTCGGTAAGATGCTCACCAAACTCCAACCGGTCGTTTTAAAATAGGTATATAGGAGGTATTTTTTCCCTGAGGTCAACTTAATCTCATTGATTTGAGTCTCGATGGGAAGAGATTTATTTTGAGAAGAACCTTTCGAAATATTGTTTCGCCATTTGAAATTCTTCCATTTTCCATCAATCCAAATACCATCCTCCCTAAGACTATTCATGCCCTCATCCGAAGAGATAATCAAATTTCCATGAGGAGATATGAGGAAGGCATAACCCTTTCCTGTCATTTTAAGAGCGTGCCCCAAGGGTTCGATGATTTTCCCTAAGTTAATATCGATTCCAATCACCCCAATAAAATTGGAGCGATTCCAAACTGGGGAAGAGCAAGTTACCATCCATGTTTTCATGAGAGGGCAGAGATAGGGCTCCGTCCATTTGACTTTCTTTTGAGGGTTATGTTTTTCATTGACGATAAAGAAGAAACTTTGTTGAGTGGGGTCAAAATCAGTAGGAAGAATGGAAAAGTCCTTCCAAGGATACCCCCTCGTTACTCCCCTCTTGCTGATGATATAAGCGAAAAGAATGTGGGAGTTATTTTCTACTAAAGGTCGGAAAATTAAATCCATATATTCTGTTATCTTGATAAATTTTTTATCTCCAGAAGAAATCTTAATGATGTTAGTGGCAAAAACACAGGAATTTCCGTCACGGTTATGGTTTCCGTAAAAATTCTTATTATTAAAAGAATAACGACTCTTCTCCCAGTAGCGTCTTTTAAGTACTTTTCTTTCATTCCGAAATATTTCCTCAGCAAAGGTTTTAGCCATTAGGACATTCTTTTGGACCCCTTCCACTTCCCATTGTATCCTTTCTACTTCATTCAGAACCTTTTGGAATATCATTTGATCTTTCATCTTCTCATTCCTTTTCCTCTCCCAAAAGGATTCTCAGTACGGTGTTGGCCTGATGGTGGGCTGCGATTCCTACCCTCGGTGCCATCAACCCCACCCCGGGTTGGGCAGCCGTCTTCTGATCGCCGATAATGAATATTCTCGAGGAGAACCGGATCGTGTTGATCTCATTATTCTCTCCATAACCAGCCACTCCCGAGGCTGCAACAATATATTTTTCCGGCATTTTTTCTGACACCGCATTGATCAACATGGCCTTTTCATCGGCTCGATCAAATGCCTCCACGATCACATCCGCTTCTTTAAAGATTCGTTCCACATTGTTCCGGTCTAACTTCTCGTTGCAAGGTTGAATCTTCACATAGGGATTGATTCTAGAGATATTCTCCTGGAGTGCCTCCACCTTGGGCATTCCTATCTGGTGGAGGAAATACTGCTGTCGGTTCAAGTTGGAGGGTTCCACCACATCGAAATCGACTAAGATCAGCGTTCCCACGCCGATGCGGGCCAGTGCCATCGCAACTGTTGACCCGAGACCGCCCAACCCGGAGATCCCAACGACAGACTTTTTAATCTTCTGATGAATCCCGGGGGTATGTCTTGCCATCATCAAAGATTCAAATTCTTCCGGAGATGGGATTTCCCCCTTCTGGATGAGGACAATCTCATCGCCCTGTTTGAGAGAGTGATCCGAAGTGAGCGGAAAACCATTATAGATGATCACATCGGCATCGGGTTTAAATTGGTTTTTCAGTTGAAAGAGGGTGAAGTGGGAGGGAACAGAAACCTCTTTTTCATTGATCTTAATCTGAATAGATGGAAGGGTCTTCCCTTTCACGAAATCAGATTAATGGATAGGAGAAACGTTGTCAATAGGTTAGCGAAGCCTCTCCAATTCCGTGAAACTGGGGAGGCAGACAGACCAGACTTCGAAATTTTTAGAATTGCGGTTCAATTGGAATGTTAGAGGCAACTTATGTATTCATAAAAATAGAGGCTTTCCACGGATCTTGGAGCGTTCGAATTTATTCCCTCAGAGGTTCCGCCCTAAAACTTTCTCAGCTGGCCTGTCTGCTTCTTGAATACAACCAACATTTCCTCGATAGGGTGCTGGATTTCTACCACGGGAAAAGAGATGCTTACATAAGTTAGGTTTTGGTTGACATTTGGGAGAGTATGATGTTATGAATTTAATGTTTTTTTCTTCTTATTCACTGGGTTAGGTACATCATGATGAACATATGCAAATCATCAGGGAGACCGACCGTTGCAGAGGTTGATCTCAGAGCGCTTGCGTATAATTATCGACAGCTTCAAAAAAGAGTCCCTAAAGGAGTGAAACTTCTGGCTGTGGTGAAAGCCGATGCCTATGGTCATGGAGCCGTTCCGGTCTCTCTGAAACTGGAGAAGTTGGGGGTTGAATATTTAGGGGTTGCTATTTCGGATGAAGGGGTTGAGTTGAGAAGAGGGGGGGTGAAAGCCCCTATTCTCATTTTGGGAGGAATTTATAATGGGGAAATGGACCGAATTTTCAATTTTAACCTTACCCCTGTTGTCTTCCAAAAGGATGCCCTTAAGTCCCTTTCCAGGGAGGCGGAGAAACGAAAGAGGAAAGTAAGTGTTCACTTAAAAGTGGATACCGGAATGAGAAGGCTGGGTGTTCCGCTCAATTCCTGGCCCGAATTTTTAAAAGAACTTAGACGATTTCCGAACATCGAAATAGAGGGTATCCTTTCACACTTCTCCATGGTGAATGAGGAGGAGGTCTTTACAAAAAACCAGTGGAGGGAATTTCAGGGAGCCGTGGCGATGGCAAAAGAGATGGGAATCCCTTGGAAATATCTTCATATCGCCAGCAGTGCCACCCTCACGGCCTATCCCTCTTACACCGGGAATTTAGTTCGACCCGGAATTATGCTCTATGGTTCTTATCCTTCTCCGGTGTTTCAGGACCTTATCAAGCTCAAACCCCTCATGACTTTTAAAACTTGTATCCATTTTCTGAAGTCGGTTCCACCTGGAGCGAGGATCAGTTATGGGGGAACATATGTTACGAATAGGCAGAGCCTCATCGCCACCCTTCCGGTCGGGTATGCGGATGGATATAGTCGCCATCTCTCCAATCAGGGAGAGGTGTTGATTCATGGCAAGAGGGCACCCGTCGTTGGAAGAGTCTGTATGGATTTCATCGTGGTGGATGTGACCGATGTTCCCAATGTTTCAGTAGGAGACGAAGTGATATTATTGGGAAGACAGGGGAAGGAACAGATTACAGCCGAGGAGATTGCGGAAAAGATCAACTCGATCTCTTATGAAGTGTTATGTCTGATCGGGAAAAGGGTGCCGAGGATCTATAAAGAATAAAAGACGCTGAGCGCTTAGGGCTATGCGCATAGCGTATTTTATTTTTGGAGGTTTTGTTGAATCTTTTTAGATGGATTGGATATTTTACGGTGCAGTTTATGGAAGAGGCAGGGAGGATGATGATCCTGTTTGCCCAAACACTTGGCTGGACCTTCCGGCCTCCGCTCCAGGGAAGAGAAATTTTAAAACAGATGGAAGAGGTTGGGGTTCGGTCTTTTCC
>JBFMAE010000252.1:0-13425 GCA_040756085.1 Thermodesulfobacteriota bacterium
ATCTGGGCGATGATCTGCTCCGTTTTAAAGTGTCTCAGGCTGATGGCGCCCGATGGGCAAGTGGCATTGCAGGCTCCACACCCCTTGCAGAGCGCCTCGTTGACGGTCATCACCTTCCGATAGGAACCAATCTTCAAGGCCCGATATTCACAGACCATTTCACAGAGACCACACCCTGCACACATGAGCTGATCAACAATCGCTGTGATCGGTTCGATCATCACCCTCCCCGCGAAAAGGGGAGTGGTCGCTCTTGAGGCCGTCCCATGCGCTTGGGCAATCGTATCACTGAGGTCCTTGGGGCCCTGACAGGTTCCGGCCAGAAAGATACCATCGATGGCTGTATCGAGAGGTCTCAGCTTGGGATGGGCCTCCAGGAAAAAACGATCCGGACTCTGGGAAAGCTTGAGAAGGCTGCGGAGGCGCTCCGCCTCTTTCCTCTGTGTAAGGCCGGTTGCCAGAATGACCAGGTCTGCCTCTTCCTCGTAAGGTTCTCCTAAGAGTTCGTCCTCTGCTTTGACGATCAATTTCCCGGATCTCTGATAAATCTCCGAAGGAATTCCCTTCCGGTAGAAAACTCCTTTTTTCTGAACCTGCTCATAGAACTGTTCATATCCCTTCCCGAAAGCCCGGACATCCATGTAACAGACCGTGACCCGTGCATCCTGGAAACGGTCCTTGACAAGATGGGCCTGCTTCGCCGTGTACATACAGCAGACTCTGGAACAGTATTCATTGCCCACGATTTTATCTCTTGACCCCACACACTGGATGAATAGGATGTTTTGAGGGTCCTTTCCATTGACCTGAAGTTTACCCTTCGTGGGACCGTTCGCAGAGATCAACCTTTCAAGTTCCAGGGCGGTGATCACATTTTTATAGAAACCATACCCAAACTCGGGTTTCAGTCTCGGATCGAAGATGTCATAGCCTGTGGCCACAATGATCGTTCCCACATCGACCTGAAATTCCATCCCCACCTCTTCGAACTGAACCGCCCCTTCCGGGCAGACTTCTTTACACTTTCCACATTCTCCTTTCTGAAGAAAGAGGCAGTTTTTTGAATCGATGAGATAGGTTAGAGGGACGGCATCCGGAGAGGGAAGATAGATGGCCGGTCTCTCAACCAAACCCAAATTGAATTCATCCGGAACTCTGACCGGGCAGACCTCCTCACATTTTTTACAGCAGGTGCACTTCTCCGGATTCACATACCGTGGATCATGCCTTATCCTGACTTTAAAATTGCCCACAAAACCTTCCACTTCTTCCACTTCACTCTGGGTGAGGAGGTGAATCAGAGGGTGGTTTCCCACCTCTTTCATTTTTGGAAACAGGATGGAAGAGGTCTCCTCCAGATTGGGGAAGGTTCGATCCAGCTGGGCGAGATGGCCACCCAGGGTAGGAGATTTCTCCACTAAGTAAACCTCAAAGCCTGAATGGGCGATGTCGAGGCTGGCCTGAATTCCTGCAATGCCACCACCGATGACCAGGACCGCTGGAGTGACCCCCACCTCATTTTCCTCCAGCGGTTCATGAAGGGAGACCTTTGCAACCGCAGAGGCAATTAAATCCATCGCCTTTTTTGTCCCATCTTCTTTGTTCGGGTGGACCCAGGAACACTGTTCACGGATATTTGCCATTTCAAAAAAGTAGGGATTGATCCCTGCGGATCGAAGGACATTCCGGTAAGTGGTCTCATGCATTCTCGGAGAGCAAGCAGCCACGACGATGCGGTCAAGTCCGAGATAGTTTCGAGCCACTGCGACATGGGGGAGAACCTGAGCGAATGCGGTCACCGTTTCGATATCCACGGTCGCCGCAATATTGATTCCGCAATGACAGATGTAAACGCCAATCTTCATCATTCAATTGGAATACTGGAATAATGGAAAAATGGAATAATGGGTCGAGAAAATCTATAACACAAAATTGTATTTCATGTTCTTATCACCCAGTATTCCATCATTCCAACATTCCATTTATTTCCTTCCTTTTACAAGTAAGGCGCAGGCCAGAGAGGCTGCACCGCTCGCTTGAGCGACTGTATCCGGAATATCCTTAGGTCCCTGGCAACACCCTGCGAGAAAGACTCCTTCCACTGGCGTTACGATGGGATCGAGTCCAGGAGCCTCCGCATAAAATCGATCTGAGGATTTTTCTAAACCGAGAATACCTTTCAGAACATCATCTTCCTTTCGAGGAATGAGCCCGGAAGCCAGGACGACCAGATCTGCTTCCAGTTCAAAAGGTTCTCCCAGGAGCGTATCCTCTCCTCTGACCACCAATTTTCCGTTTCTCCGATAGACCTCGGATGGATTTCCCCTCCGGTAGATGACCTCCTCTCTCTGGACCCTCTCATAGAATTCCTCAAATCCTTTGCCAAAGGCCCGCACATCCATATAGAGGACAGTGAGACGGGCATCCGGGATCTTGTCCCTGAGAAGATGGGCTTGCTTGGCCGTGTACATGCAGCAGACCCTTGAACAATATTCATTTTCCACCGTCTTATCTCTCGACCCCACGCAGTGAATAAAGACCACTTCCTTTGGCTTCTTCCCCTGGATCTGAATTTCACCCTTTGTCGGGCCGGAGGCAGAGCAGAGCCTCTCCAATTCGAGACCGTGGATGACATTGGGATAGACTCCGTATCCGAATTCGGGTTTGTTTTTCGGGTCGAAGGGATCAAACCCGGTTGCGAGGACGATGGTTCCCACATAAAGTTCAATGATTTCTTCTTTCATTTCATAAATGACGGCCTTGGGCTGACAATATTTAGCACACTCTCCGCAATCGGAACAGCCTCCGCAATTGAGACAACGCTTCGCCTCCTCTGCCGCCTCATCCAGTGTGAGACCCGGTCGGAGAGGCCTGACCATATCCGGTAAAACCTCTCTTTCTGCTCTTTTTGAATCGGGCAAGAGGGTTCGAAACGGGGAGATCTGTTTTCCTTCCATCTCCCTTCCTGACATCAGATCCTCTCCCCGAAGGTATCGATCAACGGAGATGGCTGCCTTTCTTCCCTGGGCCATGGATTCAATGATGGTTCCGGGACCGGTCACCGCATCTCCTCCTGCGAACACCCCTTTCAGGTCCGTTTCCAGGGAGAGGGGATTGACCTGAATCGTCCCCCTCGGGGTCCTCTTCAGTCCTTTAAAAGTGTGCGTCAACGATCCAGCACCTGCTATGCCGACGGCGATAAAAATCGCATCAAATGATTGATAAAGTGTTTCAAAAGGGATGTCCCTTCCCACTTCGGTGTTGAGCTGGACCTCGATCCCCATCTTACCGATGATGGAAAGATCTTTCTCTATCACCTGTCTTGGCAAGCGATAGGCAGGGAAACCATGGGTGAGGAGACCGCCCATTTCATTCCGGGATTCAAAAAGGGTGACATGATAACCCATTTTTCTCAGATCATAGGCAGCCGTCAATCCGGATGGACCCGAACCGATGATGGCTACCCGTAGGGAACGCCCGCCTGCCGGACGGGCAGGCAGATCTTCATCCTGTAGGGAACGCAGATCTGCGTTCCCTACCTCGACATTGTCAACAAGGAATCTTTTTAGATCACAGATGGAGACGGGGCGATCCTCTTCGATTCGTTTGCACTCCCTCTCGCAAGGATGGGAACAGGCATAAGCGAGAATTCCTGGGAAAGGGAGTTTCTCCCTCACGAGCGCAAGCGCCTCTTTGAACTTCCCCTGGGAGATGAGGGCTACATAACCCTGAGCATTACAATGAAGGGGACAGGTGGCCGTACAGGGGGGGATTCCTCGTCGGTCAATGGTATATTTAAGAGGGACGGCTTGAGGGAAGGGGATATAAATCGCCTTTCGTTCCCCCAGACCCATGTCAAATTCATTGGGCAACGAGACCGGACATTGCGCCACACAGTCTGCACAGGCTGTGCATTTGTTCATATCGACATAGCGGGGTCTTCTTCGAACGGTCACTTTGAAATGTCCGACCTTTCCTTCGATGCGGACGACCTCCGAGTAGGTGAGGAGGTTGATGTTGGGATGGTTGGCCGTATCGACCATTTTTGGGGTGATGATGCAGGCGGAGCAATCGAGTGTGGGGAAGGTCTTGTCCAGTTGGGCCATATGGCCGCCGATGGAAGGGTCCTTCTCCACCAGATGGACCTTAAATCCCTTATCGGCAATGTCTAAAGAGGCCTGCATCCCTGCGATGCCAGCACCAATCACCAATGCTTCGGGGATCACCTCTTTCGTCTCTTCGTTGCTCATGCTCAAAGCACTACCTCAATGGAATGATGGAATATTGGAATGTTGGGGAAAACCATTTTCTTCAAACCAGTGAAAACCCATTATTCCATTCTTCCAGTATTCCATTATTCCTGAGTTATTTCAGCTTCCCAATCAGAGCTGATGCGATCGTATTTTTCTGGATCTCCTTGGTGCCTTCGTAAATTTCTGTGATCTTGGCATCCCGATAGAAACGCTCCACTTCATATTCGGTGATATACCCATAACCTCCAAAAATCTGGATGGCTTCGTCAGCGACCTCCACTGCCGTCCTCCCTGCGAACATCTTGGCCATGGAGGTCAGTTTTGGATCGATCCTCTTCTGGTCGTAGTTCCAGGCGGCCTTGTAGGTCAGAAGCCTGGAGGTCTCGACCTTTGTTGCCATATCGGCCAATTTGTGCTGCGTGATCTGAAAATCGACCAGTTTCTTCCCGAATTGCTCCCTCTGTTTGGCATAGTCCAGGGCCCGATCGAAGGCTCCCTGTGCAATGCCAAGGGCCTGGGCAGCGATCTCAATCCTGCTTTCATCGAAAAATTCGAGCACCTGATAGAATCCCTTATATTCTTCACCAAGAAGGTGGGCCAGCGGTACTCTGACATCGCTGAAGGAGAGTTCAGCTGTCGAGGTCATACGGATGCCCATCTTGGGTGTAATCTCTGTCGCCTCGAGACCTTCTGTTCCCTTTTCGACAAGAATAGTACATTGCCCGCGGTAAGGGGGTTTTGCATTGGGATCGGTCTGGCAGAGAACGACGAAGAAGTCTGCAAGGGTTCCGTTGGTGATGAACGTCTTGGTCCCATTGATCACAAAGGAGTCACCCTGTTTCGATGCCGTCGTGGACATTAGGGTGATATCACTCCCGTGGTCAGGCTCTGTATAGGCACCGCCGGAGATGAATTCTCCCCTGGCAACCGGAATGAGATACTTCTTCTTCTGTTCGGGTGTCCCGAAACGGAGGACCACCTCTGAGGAGAAATCTGATAGGCTCAAGGCTACGCCGACTCCGGAGTCTTTCCGGCAGAACTCCTCAACGATCAGGATGTTTTCGGTCACCCCATAACCCTGTCCTCCATACTCTTCGGGAAAGTGGATACCGATAAACCCAAGTTTCGCAGCCTTCTTCCATATTTCCTTGGGAAAGGTATGGGTCTGCTCCCACTCCAGGATCTTTTCCTTATCATACTCTCCCTGAATAAATTCCCTTGCTGCCTTCTGAATGTCTTTCTGTTCTTCGGTCAGTTCGAAGTCCATGCTTCACCTCATTCACCTCTCGGTGGAAGGATGGAATGATGGAATGTTGGAATATTGGGTCAATAGCCCCCTTTTTTTGTCTTCCACTATTCCATTATTCCAGTATTCCAATATTCCCTATTTTCGTTTCAGCTCTTTAATCTTATCTTTTAGAACCGGGACGATTTTAAATAGGTCTGCCACAATCCCGTATTGGGCAGCACTGAAAATTGGAGCTTTCGGATCTTTATTGATGGCGATGACCGTCCCTGCCCCTTTCATCCCCGCAATATGCTGGAAAGCGCCGCTGATGCCAATGGCAATGTAAACTTTCGGCTTGACGGTTTTTCCGGAAGTGCCCACCTGCCGGTCTTTGGGCAGCCACTTCTTATCCACCACAGGCCGGGAACAGGCGAGGGCCCCTCCCAGAGCATCGGCCAATTCCTTTACCATCGGGATATTCTCTGCCTCCTTAATCCCCCTTCCTATAGAGACCAATATATCGGCCTGAGTGATATCCACTTCGCCCACCGCTGCCTCGACGTACTGGAGAAAACGTTTGGATAAACCTTCTTCGGTCAAAGGAGAGGGGATTGATACAATTTCACCCGGAAGAGGATCTTTTTCGAGAACAGGGAAGGCACCCGAACGAACAGTCACCATATAGGGTCGCTTCTTCAAAAAGGAGACCGTTGCATTCACTTTTCCGTTGTAAAGCTGGCGGGTGAGCGAGAAGATCTCTCCATCCACATCGATCCCGATACAGTCTGTGGCCAGAGGCATTTTTAAATGGGCAGCCAGGCTCGGAGCGAAGTCCATGCCCATGGCCGTATGTCCGATCAAGGTGAGGAAAGGTTTTCTCTCCGTGATCAACTGAGTAAGGACTTTCTCATAGGTCTCTGAGTTGAAGGCCTCAAGGCGTTCATCTTCGACGAGAAGCACTTTGTTCGTTTTCGGCTTGAGGGCTTCAGCTAATTGATTCACCCCTTTGCCCAGAAGGGCGACACCGATTTCTGCACCAAGGCTCTCTGCCAGTTGTCTCCCCTTGGAGAGCATCTCCCAGGTCACATCTCTCAATTCTCCTCTTCGATGTTCTGCAATGACGATGATCTCTTTCATTAGGCCAGCCCTCCTTTATCCTTCAGAATATCAAAAACCTTAAGTGCAATTTCTTCAGGTTTGCCCTCCAGCATCTCTGCCCCTTCGCCGATCGGAGGAAGGAATATCTTTTCCAACCGAATATCAGACCCGACAAGACCCACCTCCTCGACCTTCAGATTGAGATCTGAAGTTCCCAAGGTTTTAATCTCTTTTTTGGCCACCTTCCGGATGCCCATGATGGAGACATAACGGGGTTCGTTGATTCCGGTTTGGATGGTGAGGAGGGCGGGAAGGTCGATTTCAAAGACCTCCTCCAGACCCCCTTCCAGTTCTCGATGGACCTTAATCTTTTTGTCCTGGACTTCGAGGCGGTTGACCAGTGCAGCATGAGGAATGCCGAGAAGCTCAGCCAAGGCAACTCCCACCTGACCATATCCGTCATCTTCGGCTTGGGTCCCTGTAAGAATGAGGTCGTAAGTAAGGTTGCGGATGGCTTCTGCTAACACCCTGGCCGTGGCAAAACCGTCTGCCCCAGCAAAAGCAGGGTCATTCAATCGAA
The DNA here is from genome assembly GCA_040756085.1 of Thermodesulfobacteriota bacterium. GTDB lineage: Bacteria > Desulfobacterota > BSN033 > BSN033 > UBA1163 > JBFMAE01. Next base: position 7,160 of record JBFMAE010000252.1, read on the forward strand.
TGGCATCATCTGCGCCCATCGCCAGGCACTTTCGCAGGGATTCATTCGAATCTTCTCCTCCTACGGAAAGGACCGTCACGGTCCCCCCCAGTTTCTCCTTGAGCAGGATCGCCTCTTCAATCGCATAGCTGTCCCACTCATTGAGGTCGAAAGCCAATCCACTCTTATCGATATCTTTTCCTGATTTATCGATGAAGATATCTGCCTCTGCTGTCTCCGGAACCCTTTTGATACAGACGACAATATTCATTCAACTTCCTCCTTTCTGCCCCTCACCCTTCCCGTCCGGCGCCAAAGTCTGGCTTTGGGCGGCGGCGCCCTCTCCCCTGTGTGCCTGTGTCGCAATAGAAAGTTGGCAGAAAAAAAAGCCCATCCTTTGGGGGGTATAGAAATCGTCCAAGGGATAGAGAGGCAGCTAAGGGAGCTTTAGAGCGGGACCTTTTACCGAATGAATTCATACTCTTGATTACCATACAAACATCATTTTCAACCACCTAGACTGTTACCCATAACTTTTAAATAACCGCAATTCTAAAGCTTCCGAAGCTGGCTCTCTGTCCCTCTCCCGCCATTCCGACACAGTCTCTGTAGGGAGAGGGTGGTCGCTGACGCTCCAGAGCTTTAGCGACGGAGCGGGTGAGGGGGACCTCATTTTAACCTTTCTACTTTTACAGAAGCTATCCCTCCTTCGTCAACGAGTGAACAGGGGTAAGGCGCTGTGATCACCCCCATAGCAGGTCTTGGAGAATGTTTCAGGTTCATTTTCAAGGATTGACCTTTTTGATTAATAACCTGTACGACCTCTCCATCTTCGATCTTAAGACCCTGAGCATCTTCAGGATTCATCTCCAGGTAAGGTTTTTCAGAAACTTTTCTCAAGGCGTCACTCTTCAAACTGAGTTGGCCGGATTGGAAGAGGGAAGGCCTTTGAATCATTTGAAAAGGATAATCCTCTTGAACGGAGTATGTCCTTTTTCCTTCGACATGGATCAGTTTGGCCTTCCCCTTTGGGAACCCTTTGGAATAGAGATAAGGGGAATCATTCGGCCATTGGTCTCCATCCTGAACACCTCGGTAATGAGGAAGATTACGACCAATTTCTTCAAAGATAGCCTCTGGAGTTTCTCCATGGATGGGATATTCAAAAAGACGCAATAGGTGAAGGAAGATATCAAAATCGGATTTTGACTGTCCAAGGGGTGGACGAATGGGATTCAATTTTTGAACCCTTCGCTCCAGGTTGGTGAAGGTTCCTCCCTTTTCGACAAAAGAAGATGCGGGGAGGACAACGTTGGCCATCTCTGCTGTTTCCGTCATAAAGAGGTCCTGGACGATCAGCATGGGGACTTTTTCTAAGGCATGCCTCCAGCAGGTTGAGGATGTGCCCAAAGGGTTTTCTCCAGCAAGGTAGAGGGCCTTTAACTTTCCCCCATCCGCCTTCTGGAGAAGGTCTTTCCATCCCTCTTCTCTCTCCTCAGGAATGATCCCTATATCGATGGCTCCCTGGCTATTGCATTTTTCCAGAAGGATGAGGATGCCACAGGACTCCTTACCAACATGGCCCGTAAGGAGAGCGAGGTTGGAAGAGGCGAGAGCAACCTCCTTTGCATCGAGGTGCGACCAAAGGCCAGATCCGATTAGAATCATTGCCCTCTTGGTCTGGGCAAAAATCCTGGCTGCTTTTTCAACTTCATTTTTATTCGCTTCCGTCATTCCAGAGTCTTCGGGTTGAAATACGGAGATCTTCTCCCTCAGTTCTTTTATCCCTTCTGCCCTCTCTTCAATGAATCCTTTATCCTCGAGGCCTTCTTTCAATATCGTTTGAACCATTGCGTTGAGCAGAGGAACTTCCCTCCCGGGTCGATCGAGAAGGGCGATGCAGGGAGGTGACAGAGGGGAGATTTGAGTTGCCCGGGTGAGATCGGTATCATAGCTGCCCAACACGATCAATTGGGCTCTATTTCGACGAATCGCCAAATGAATCTCATTCTTGATAATTGGATGTGTCTGCCCCGGATCCACACCAATGACCAGGAGACAGTCAGCATTTCGAATCTCCTGGATCGAGTTGGTAGAGGCAGCCGTCCCCAATGCCTTTGCCAAACCTTCAGTCACTCCCAGATAGGTGCGGTCACCGCCGTAATCGATTTGATTCGTTCCGATCGCCTCCTGAAATAATTTTTTGAAGAGATAGTATTCCTCATTGGTCAATCGGCTGGATGCCATACCGGCAATGGCCTCCGGACCGTATCGATCTTTAATTTTTTCGAGCTCCTGGGCTACATACCGGAGGACTTCCTCCCAGGAAACATCTTTGAGGGTACCATTCACCTTTAACAAAGGAGAATGGAGTCTTTCAGGGTGGTCGATAAAGTCCCACCCGAAGCGTCCCTTGACGCAGAGGTTTCCATCGTTTGAGCCCTTCTCAGGACGGGAGAAGACCCGCTTGACCTCTCCTTCTTTTGAACCTATGGTGAGGCGACATCCACATCCACAGTAAGGGCAGGGGGTTGTCGTCTCCTTCAACTCCCAGGCTTTGGTCTTATAGTCGAAACGGTCACTGGTGATAGCTCCCACTGGACAGGTGTCCAGACACTGACCGCAGAATTCGCACTGGATAGGCCGGTGGAAGTCCGTATCGATGGCCGTTTTGATCCCTCTCTGTGTAAACGAAAGCTCACTCACCCCCTGAACCTCATCGCAGATTCGAACACATCGGCCACAGAGGATGCATTTATTGGCTTCGCGCTGGAGAAGGGGAGAGCGATCATCCGCTGGGAAAGCGATTCGCTCCCAGGGATGGAGGGTTTCTTCCACTCCATATTCGTAGATCATGGTTTGGAGTGCACAATCGCCTTCCTTTTCACACCTCGGGCAGATCATCGGATGGTTAAGCAGGATGAGCTGGAGCTGGAGTCTTCTGGATTTATCAATTTCAGCAGAGTGAGTGATGATCTCCATCCCATCTCTCGCAGGGGTAAAACAGGCCGTAAGGAGTTCAGATTTTCCTTTCTGCTGGACCACGCAGAGACGGCAGGCACCGAAGGGGACGAGCCTCCGATCATGGCAGAGGGTAGGGATGCGAATCCCCGCAGATTGGGCGGCTTCGAGAATGGTTTTCCCCTTCGAAACTTCTACGGCGATGTCATCGATCTTCAATTTAATCATTTGATTCGCCATGGTCCACTAAAATCGGAATATTGGAATGATGGAATACTGGAATAATGGGTTCTTATCTTTTGAAGTTTTGTCTTGAACCATTATTCCATTCTTCCAATATTCCATTATTCCGTTCTCTATTCGATCGCCCAAAACTTGCAGGCCTGAATACACGACCGACACCGGATGCACTTCTCCAGGTTAATGGCAGCAGGCGTTTTTTTCTCCCAGACGACCGCCTCCATTGGACATGCCTTCTTACAGAGACCACACATTTTACACTTCTCTGGATCGACCCGAAATTGAATCAGATCCACACAGACCAGAGCCGGACACCGTTTCTCATGGATGTGTGTTTCATATTCATTCCTGAAATAGCGAATCGTGGAGAGGACAGGATTGGGTGCTGTCTTGCCCAGTCCACAATGGGAGGTTTCTTTGATATGCTCTCCCAGTTGCTCCAATCGTACGATATCTTCCATCTCTCCTTGGCCGGTGATGATTCGATTCAGGATATTAAGCATCACCTTCATCCCGATACGGCAGGGAACACATTTGCCGCAGGATTCATCGACAGAAAAGTCTGTGAAGAACCGGGCGGTATCGACCATGCAGGTCGAATCATTCATGATGACCAGACCACCAGAACCCATCATCGCTCCTGCCTCATCGAGAGAGTCAAAATCTACCTCGGTATCTAAAAGGGAGGCAGGAAGGCAGGCCCCAGAAGGCCCACCGATCTGAACGGCTTTAAACTCTCTTTCTTCGGAGATCCCGCCTCCGATATCGTAGACAATCGTCCGGAGTCTCGTCCCCATGGGAACTTCCACCAGGCCCACATTCTTTACAGCTCCTGCCAAAGCGAAGACTTTTGTCCCCTTCGATCCCTTCGTTCCAATGGAGGCAAACCATTTTCCTCCATTCCGAATGATCGCCGGGATATTGGCAAAGGTTTCTACATTATTGAGGACCGTAGGCTGTCCCCAGAGACCAGCCTCTGTGGACCGGGGTGGTTTGATCCGTGGCATTCCTCGTTTTCCTTCCAGGGAATACATGAGTGCAGTCGATTCCCCGCAGACAAATGCTCCGGCACCTGGATAAATTTCGATATCAAAGTCGAAACCGGAACTCAAGATGTTCTTTCCAAGAAGCCCGTAGCTGCGGGCTTTCTCAATGGCAATGTTGAGTCGTTGGATCGCCAGAGGATATTCAGCCCTCACATAGACATAACCTTGATGAGCATCGATGGCATAACCGCAGATGATCATTCCTTCCAGAACCGCATGGGGATCGGATTCCAAAACGGAACGATCCATGAAGGCACCCGGGTCTCCCTCATCACCATTGCAGATGACATATTTCGGGAAGGAGGAATACCGCCTTCCTTCTTCCCACTTTAAGCCTGTTGGAAACCCTGCTCCTCCTCGACCTCTCAGGCCAGAGGTCTTCACCTCTTCGATCACCATCTCAGGGGTCATGGAGGTGAGAACCTTGGCTAATCCAAAATATGCCTCTCTGGCAATGGACTCATCGATATCCTCTGTATCGATGAGTCCTCTGTTCCGTAAGGCCCAGAGGATCTGGTGTTTGAAGAAGGGGATGTCCTCCAATTTTGGAACCTTTTCAAGGGAAGAAGGGGAGGGGGCCTTTCCTCCATCGTCGATAGCTAAGGCATAGGAGTCGAGGATCTGTCCTTTTAGAATATGGTGGTCAAAAATTTCTTTGATCTTTGACTCATTCAGATCACAATATTTCACCGGCGGCAAACCAGGGGATTCGATGGTGACCATGGGTTCCCGACTGCAAAGGCCTGCACAACCGGAGTGGATCACCTTGATGTCTTGGATTTCATTCTCCTCTATCTTTTTTTGAATCAGCGCATAAAGTTTTTTGGCTCCTGCAGCAATCCCGCAGGTCCCCATATGGAAATTGATTTTGGCCCGATACCCTCCTTTTTGAAGAGAAAGGGCCGTTCTTTCCCTGATCTTCTGAAGGTCTTCTATTTTCAATATCTGCATCGGTCACTCATACGATCTGACGATACGAATGGCTTCAGAAGGGTCGACCAGGGCGTGGGTATCTGAATCGATGACGATCGCCGGAGCCAAGCTGCAACATCCAAGACACCGGACCGCTTCCAGGGAATATTTCCGGTCTCGGGTGATCCCTCCAACTTCTACGTCGAGTTCCCTCTGGAGATTGTCTAAGATCTGCTTCGATCCTTTCACATAACAGGCCGTCCCCAGACAGACTCGGATGATGTGTTTGCCCCTTGGGACGGTCGTGAAAAAGGCATAGAATGAAACCACCCCGTAGATTTGCGAAGAGGGAAGGTGAAGACCTTCTGCAATCCGATGCTGGACTTTTTTGGGGAGGTATCCGCAGATATCCTGAGCATCTTTCAACACAGGAATGAGCGCCCCGTGTCTCCTTCGGTATTTGACGATCACTTGATCAATCTTTTCCCATTCCTCTTTTGTGATCGGTTCAGTCCACCTCATTTTCTTTAATCTCCAGCCCGCCGCGAGGACCAAAAGGGGTGTTGCAAAATCCGAAATCCCTGCCTACCGGCAGGCAGGCGAATATCGAAATCTTTACCCTGTTAAGTAATTTTGTTCAAAACTCATGATTTTACTTTTCGAGACCATCGTAATAAGTAAAACCAGGAAATAACCTGGCACATACTTAACAGGGCAGGCAAATCCGAATTTTCAAAATTCAAATTTCTTAAACTTATATTTGTTTCGGACATTAAAAATTTGGTCATTTTATATTGTTTCGAATTTCGTGCTTCGAAATTTTTATTCAATAACTTCTGCCAGCAACTCCGTCACATCCATGACTCGAATTTTTTCTTCATAACCTGATGTTTTAACCGCATCCTCCAAGGTCAGAACACAGAAAGGACAGGCGGTGGCGATGATCTCCGCGCCCAATTCAACAGCATCCTTTACTCGAATTTCGGCAAGGCGGTCTCCGCTTTCAGAAGAGGACTCCACCCACATCCTTCCGCCTCCCCCTTCACAACAGAGGCTCCTTTCCCGGGAGCGGTCCAATTCTTTAAAAATGAGGCCAGGGATGGCACTGAGCAGCGTCCGCGGTTCGTC
>JBFMAE010000253.1:0-2936 GCA_040756085.1 Thermodesulfobacteriota bacterium
AACAAGGAGGAAGATGTGATGGGCCACGGCACCGAGATCAACAGCCAGGCGCAGGATATCAGCGATCAAATGGAGATTGGCCTGTGTGATGGTTGTATTGATCTGGAATTCGAGGCCTTCCTTCTTTGCCATTTCGGTCCCCTGAAGAGAACCTTCGAAAGAACCCTTCACCTTACGGAAGGCATCGTGCGTCTCCGCATCGGGGCCGTCGAGGCTGATACTGATTCGTTGAATTCCTGAGGCCTTCATTTCTTTGACCGTTTCTTCAGTAATCAATGTGCCATTGGTGGCCATGACCATTCGGAATCCTTTCCCCGATCCGTACCGAGCCAAATCGAAGATATCGGACTGGAGCAGAGGTTCTCCTCCTGTCAGGATGATGACAGGTTTGCTGATGGAAGCAATCTCATCCATCACCCTGAGGCACTCCTCGGTTGAAAGTTCTCCAGGATAAGGGCCACGTTCGGCAGAGGCGCGGCAGTGAACGCAGGCAAGGTTACAGTTCCGGGTCACCTCCCACGCCACCATCCTCAACTGGTGCTTAGACGGAGAATTGAATGCGGAATGAGTAGGATCGTTTGGCCCCATTTTTTCTTCCAGGCAACCTCTGAATCACCAATGATCAAGCCCCGCACCTAATATGGTGCAGGGCAAGCACCAATAACCAAATAACCAAATAATCACCAAGTTCCAAATTCCAATGTTCAAAGAGTGATTGGTTATTGGAAAATTGGAGCTTATTTGGAATTTGGGATTTGGTGATTGTAATTTTACCCAAAATGTTCATATCAATTTTTGGGCGGCCTCTTTGGCAAAGTAAGTCAGGATCAGATCGGCGCCCGCCCTTTTAATGGCGATCAAGGATTCCATCATCACCTGTTCTCCATCGACCCAGTCCATCTGGGAAGCGGCCTTGACCAGAGCAAATTCTCCACTGACATTATAAGCAGCTACCGGTATGTTGAAGGTCTGTTTTACACGATAGATGATATCCAAGTAGGGGAGGGCGGGTTTGACCATGATCATGTCCGCGCCCTCTTCGATGTCGAGCCGAACCTCTCTCAAGGCCTCCTCTCCATTGGCAGGGTCCATCTGATAAGATTTACGATCACCAAACTGGGGCGCTGATTCTGCAGCCACCCGAAAGGGTCCGTAAAAACTGGAGGCATATTTTGCTGAATAAGCCAAGATGGGAGTGTCCTCGAAACTATTTTCGTCGAGGATCTTTCGAATGGCTCCTACCCTTCCGTCCATCATATCCGAGGGTGCAACAATATCTGCTCCTGCCTTCACATGAGAAAGGGCCTGCCGGGCAAGGAGATCGAGGGTTTCATCGTTCAATATCCTCCCGTCCTTCACCACGCCGCAATGCCCGTGACTGGTATATTCGCAAAGGCAAACATCGGTGATGACGAGAATTCCTTCTACTTTCTCCTTGACAGCCCACAAGGCCTTCTGGATAATCCCGTTTTCTGCATAGGCTTCCGACCCCAGCTCATCCTTCTTTTCAGGAATGCCGAAGAGGATCACCCCTAACATTCCCAGAGATTTTGCCTCCTCCACCTCTTTGATCAGAAAGTCGATGGATAACTGAAAATGACCGGGCATGGAAGAGATGGGTTGTTTCACCCCTTTTCCAGGACGGACGAAGAGGGGAAGGATCAGGTCATCCGGCCTGAGGTGGGTTTCCCGAACCATCCTTCTAAAGAGATCATCCTTTCTTAGCCTTCTTGGTCTATATTGTGGAAACCTCATTTGACCTCCTTTTATACCTCATCTTATTATAGCTGAAGCAGTGTTCTGAAAATGCGGATAATAGCAGAAATTCCTCATTTATTTTTACAATATTTCAATCCGATTGTCTATAAATTATCAAGAAGGATACTGTGTAAAATTCCGACCTTAGTAGCGGAAACCATCGGGCAGGTTTTTTTACTGTTTTCTCCAAAAAGTGTGCTAAAATTAATTATTTGATTTAAATCGGGAGAATGATCCATGAAACTTTTTCGCTGGCTCTTTGTTCTACTATTTCCCTTTTAGAAAGGGGAGTAATTCCTCCTCCCTTTAATAAAGGGAAGAATTTCTATGTAACCCGATAGCCTGTTTCCATAGGAGAGAGGATGATGAAAGGAGTAAAGCTCTTTCGAGTACTGGGAATACAGATCTCTTTAAATTACACCTGGTTCATCATTTTTGGTTTGATCGCCTGGAGTCTGGCCAGCGGTTACTTTCCTTACCATTTTCCCGGGCTGAGCCGGTTGGCCCATTGGGCGATGGGATTTTTAGCGGCCATTCTCCTCTTTCTCAGTGTCCTGGCCCATGAACTTACCCATTCTTACATCGCCAAAAAGGAGGGGATGGAGGTCAGTGAGATTACCCTCTTCATCTTTGGTGGAGTTTCTCAATTGGCCAAAGAACCAGAGAGTCCGCAGAAAGAGTTGAAGGTGGCGATCGGCGGGCCTATTTCGAGCCTTATTCTCGCCTTGGTTTTCTGGATCCTGTCAAAAGCAACTTCCCAGACTCAGGACCTTATTCTCTTCACCGGCCTCCTGGGTTATCTTGCGTTTATCAATCTTTCCTTAGCGGTCTTCAACCTGATCCCCGGTTTTCCACTCGATGGAGGAAGGGTCCTTCGAGCCCTCTACTGGAAGAAGACCGGAAGTCTGAAAAAGGCGACACAGACCGCTTCAGCATCGGGGAAATGGGTGGGAATGGGAATCATCCTTCTGGGATTGTTTTTCATATTGATAGGGAATCTCATCGGTGGGTTCTGGTTCGTAATCATCGGCATCTTTTTGCGCTCTGCTGCGGAAGGGGGGTATCAACAGGTCGTGATGAAGGGGGCCCTTGAAGGGGTGAAGGTGAAGGAGTTGATGAGCCGAGGCGTGATCTCCGTCCCACCTTCCCTTCGGATCGACCGTTTGGTGGAAGACTAT
>JBFMAE010000254.1:0-2505 GCA_040756085.1 Thermodesulfobacteriota bacterium
TGTTACGTAAAAATCATTTGTGCACATATGGGAAACGATTTGTGGACATGGTTTGTTTTTCATTCATAGATGGAACTCCCATAATTTCTTACCCTCCTTGTAGATCATAAACTTCTGATTGGGGAGGAGGCATAGGGTCAAAGGTGTTCCTTCAGGGCATCCCGTAGGCCACTTCTTTGCCATGAACATGATGCTTCCATCCTTCCTGACTTTTCTCTGGAGATGAATGGAGAAAATTCTGTCAAGATCGGTGGAAGACTCCAGGGGCCTTAATTTAGCTTTCCCGTTGCTAACGGCCTGCTGCCATCTTTTGGCCGGGATCTCCCCAGTCTCTTCATGAACCCTCTGCTCATTGTAATAGCTGATGAGCTCATCCAATATCTTCTGGGCCTCAGAAATCTCTTTGACCTTGTGTTTTTCACACAGATAGGGAAGTCTTCTCTGAAGGTAGTCAAAGATCTTCTCCACCTTCCCCTTAGCCTGAGCCTGCCTCTTCCCCGTATAGATCATCCCAATGCCAAGAGCACTGAGAGCCCTTTTGAACTGGATCTCCCCTTCATCCTCTCGAAGCTTGTATCTCACATGAACCCCTTGGTGAAGAACAAACCGGAAGATGGAATGGTTGTCCAGATAGTAAGCCAGAGGAATTCCATAGGTGCTGAGCGTCTGCCTCACCGTCTGAAGATGCTCAAAGGTCGTCTCCTTTTGGACGATCCTCGACCCAACGACCCTTCGAGAGTAATCATCTTTGGTGAGGATAAGGTAGTGCTTCTCTTCTGTCTTTGGAAGCCAGAGATGATATGAGGAGTCATGTTGAAACAGCGCTCCCGGTCCCGAAGTCTCAAATCTCGTATAAACCTTCCCTTTCTCTGAAGGGAGAGCATGATAGTAACCATTCCTCAAGGCATAAAGTCGGAGACTATTGCGGCAAAAGGGTCGACCAAAGTGCTTCTCGGCTTCTTCGGCCAAAAAGGCAAAATTGAATTTTCCTCGGAAAGTCTCTGCCCCTTGACGAATGTATTGGAGCTCCTGATTAAGCCATTCGAGGATCTCGTGACTCCACACATGGAAGGCATTCTCCGATCTCTGCCACAAATGAAAGGGCCTTTTGCGGCTCCTCAAAACCCATCGCTTACGCAGTTGATGAAGCCGGCTCCTGCGGACTCCTAAAAGCTCCATGGCCTCTTTCTCCGAGATCCGATGGTCGTTGAAGGCCTCCAAGACCTCTTCCACGAATTTCACTGGCAGCCTTCTGTGGATCCTCCTCTCCATGGTTAACGCTCCGAGGCAGAGGACTGGGGACTGAATGATTGTGAGGATTCCGATCCGAGGGGGTCGTGGGTTGCCAAGCTTGAGGAGCGGCTATGTTCAAGAGGCTTCTGGAGGGCTGCACATAGCTCTTCATCTTCTTCCATGGCAAAGGCCACGAATTCATCCCTATAACGGTTCCACAAGAGACTATTTAACTCTTCCAACATCTGGGAGATACTCCAGGCAACTCTGGCTTCGGCAAGATCTTCAGAGCTCATGATCTTTTCTCCTTTCCCTAAGAAACTGGGCCCATATAGGGGGTCTGGAGAAAATTCTCTACTGCTCAACTCCAAAAATCAAACTAAACTTGTATCTCACCCTTCAAAAATGGGCTAACCCTTCAATCCCTCCCATGGTTTCTTTTCCTCTCGGCTTGTATCTCACGGGGATTGAAATAGAAAAGAGGCTACCAAAGAGGGTTTTACGAGGATCTCGGCTTGTATCTCACGAAGATAGAGTTGAGTTCTCTCCGTAAATTCAATCGCTTTCCTTAGCCTCTCGGCTTGTATCTCACTCGGAGTCGCCCTCTCGGTACGAGTCGATTCCGACTTTTGCGCCTTTCTCCTCTGCCTCCACTGCCTCTGATAATCGGGATGTCGCTTCCTCCAGGGTTTCACATGGTCCTCGTAATGATTCTTCCAGTAGCCCGGATTCTTCCTTCTATACAACCTGTTGTTCTCCTGCTTTCTCAGCTTCTGACATGCCAAGCAACAGGCCTTCTGACGATCACCCACCCTTGGATCTGGAACAAACTCCTTACCGCAATAAGAACATCTCTTCTCTCCCACCTTCACACCGCCCCCTTAAGATTTAAGCCCCCTAAGATTGACCAGGGATGCTTAAGCTTAAATCAAAAAGGGATCTTTTCCTTGCACTTACCTCTGTCCTTTCAGAGAGGAATCCAAAGAAGCCTTGTGATGCTTCTTGAGCAATCCGGAGGCTATTAGAAATTGGATGTTTTACCTGAGCTTATTGGGTTGGGATCAAAGGAAAACAGAGATTGTTCGGTAGAAAACCATAGGGTTTGAGAAAATCGCACAGAAAAAAGAAGCAATTCGATCAAGTCTCAAAGGGTTAAAAAGTTTTCCACAACCTGGCCAAGTTATGAGTCTCCCCCCAGACCCCCCTCTTTACTACGACGGTATGTCCATAAATGATTTTTACAAAAAGTACACAAATGATTATTCCGTAACA
>JBFMAE010000255.1:0-10161 GCA_040756085.1 Thermodesulfobacteriota bacterium
CAGTTCCATGGCCTGAAGGGTAGCCCTGTTCGCCGGAGATAACTTTTCTTTTCCGATGACTCCATTAGCAAGAAGGCTGATTGAACTTGCAAAGATATGGAACATTTTACTGAAGGGAAGATAAGCAAGACCTATCAAGCAGGCTAAGATATGGATATACCAAAGCACATTGGGTAGATGAGTTCTGTCAATGCTGAGACCAATGGGGCTGATGATCTTGGCCACTCCATAACCGGCAAAGGCCCATTGGGGCCGAGCATGGCACCCCGCGCAACTCGACTCATGCAATTCTTTACCCTTGGCTAATATTTTTTCATCAAAGGGCCCTTTTAAATTTGGAGAAATCGTTCCAAATTCCTCCACCCAATGGGCTTCCAAAGACTTGAGTTCTTCCGGATCGCTCAAACCAGAATACTCATCCACCATCCTCTTATAATCGGAGTAGGCGACTATTTTGGTAGCTTCTAAAAAGATACCAGAGAGTATAATAACCGCCACAATGAGGATGGCATAAATATCCATGACATTGCTGAAGAGGCGTGGTACCCTTAAAATGAATCGGCGATAAATCGCAATGATCACTCCGATGATGACAAGGCCTCCGAATAAGTCCCTTAAAAAAATAAAGGGATTGATGGTGGGGTAATAATTCTTCCATATGGCCACGGTGATGTATTTATCCAAGGCATGCATCAGGAGGAGCAGCATAAAACCACCGTAGATAAAAATGTGCATGATCCACCTGAGAACATCCTCCTTCAATATCCTGAATTGAAGCAGCACATCAAGAACAAAGGCTTTTAGCAGAGTAAGAATTTTGACACTGAAAAGTGTTGAAAGGATTCCCTTAATGGCAGAAAAAACCCTTGTGGAGGTTGGAATCTCCTCAACCCCCATCCCGATTTTATATCGGAACCAGGTCAAAACTTTATAAATCAGGGCAAGTATGAAAATAACTAAGGAAATATATAAAGAAACCTTAAGAAACATAAACTTATGTCCCTTGACTCGGTTGAAAAAGGAAGGGTGTTAAAGAATTTGTGAATTTTTTAATTTGAACGCCTATTTCCTAAACCAATTGCTCATTTTTGTCAAGTAAAAAATGATCTTTTTCACATCAATTTTTTATTGACAATGAACAATCAATTTAAATATTTTATCTTAACTGCTAAAGAATCCTTCTTCAAGGTTCCTAAAATGCGATTTGGGTTCCATATCTCTATTGCTGGAGGGTTTTTAAAAGTGGTCGAAAGGGCCAAAATCCGGGGCTGCGAAACCATCCAATTCTTTTCCCGAAACCCGAGGGGATGGAAATATTCCTCGTTGGATAAGAAAGAGGTGGAAGGATTTCGCTCCTCGGTGAAGGCTTCCGGCCTCTTCCCTATCTTTCTTCACCTGCCTTATCTGCCCAACATCGCATCTCCAAGATTAACATTCTACCCTCGCTCCATTGACTCGATCGCAATGGACCTCGAGAGGGCCGAACAACTCGGAGCCCAATACCTGATCATCCATATCGGACATCGAATGGAATCTTCTGAAGATGAAGCGATAGAGTCCGTGATTCAAGGAATCGATCGAGCCTTTGAAAGGGTAAAGAATTCTGTCATCCTCCTGCTGGAGAATACAGCCGGACAGGGAACGGAGATCGGTTACAGCTTTGAGCATATCAAAAAGATTATGGACGGAGTTCATGAACAGGGAAGAATCGGAGTCTGTCTCGACACGGCCCATTCGTTTGAGGCAGGCTACGACCTTTCAAAAAAGGAAGGCATTGAGCGGACTCTCGAATCTTTCGATCAGGCGATCGGTTTGAAGCGACTCTATCTTCTTCATCTCAACGATTCAAAAACGCCTTTGGGATCAAGAAAAGATCGGCATTGGCATATCGGAGAGGGACAGATTGGGCTTGAGGGATTTCAATATCTGATCAACCATCCTTCATTAAGACATCTCCCCGGAATCATGGAGACTCCAAGGAAGGATACGGTAGAAGACCTGAAAAACATGGAAGTGATCAGGAGTCTCGTTGAGTAATTCTGCGGTTAATTAATCCCCTATAACGAAGTCGTCACCTACCAACAATAAGAATCGAAACGATTCTCCTCGCCCTTGATAGGGGGTGAGCGAGGGAGAAGGGACAATATCGAGGGACAGGTTATGTTTTTGGATTATGGGGAGATTCTCAGTGTTGTTCTTTTAGGCAGCCTTGGTGAAGTTATAAGACACTGTGATGACAATCCAGATGTCTCGTTTCGGTCAACCCTACCGTTAGGCAGTGTATGATGGTTTTTGTATACTGCTCACCAAGAAATTTTTCAGCTTAGTCATATCCTCTGGAGAGATGTCTACAAATCTTACTCCAGTCCTATAATCCCACGTCCAATCCTTCCTCATATGAACATCCGTCCAAACCACCTGGACGGACGTCTCAAAGGTATGGAATTCAGAACGAGAAGGGAAAAATAGTCTCAACGCCAGACGTTGACCAATCCCCATTTCCTCTGGAAGGTAAACAAGTAATCCCCCTTCACTGGCATTGACAGCCCGACCGTATCTGAAGAATAAGTTGGCTCTACTATACTTAACTGGCAAATTGACATTGAATCTCGGATATTTTCTTTTTTCTGATGTAATGCTTTTTTCCATTAACTCCATCGGATTGCTCCATATAATTTGATTTTGATTGACTTAACAGCAAAAATTATGCCAGAGGGAGGTTAACCGCTTTAATTCCGTAACTTGCTGGAGTTTAAGGGTGGAATTGAATTATAAAGAAAGATTTAGGTTGGAATATACCCTAACAAAAAGCAACATATTGTCGAAAATAGAACACTCTTGAGGACAAAACTTGGGAAACTTGGGGTCACCCATAAATAATTAAATATTGACAGGGACAAAGTGGTAATGAGTTGGGGGATAGGGAAGGTTGAGGGGAGGATGGGAGCGGATAAAGCCCTCGAAGCAAAGCTTCGGAAGTTGGAAGGATCGATTACGCTGGACCGGAAGCGAAAAATAAGTAATTAGTCACGCCCCATCTTAAATAAATGGGGGGTTTCCCCGATTTCTAACCAGGCGTTCAAAAACGACCATAAGAGAGCCTCACAAGTGATTAGAAACTTACCAGTGAAACGCATGAATGGGTAGAAACAAAATATTTTTTGAACACTACCTGAAAAGTAATTCTTGTTCAAGCCGGAATTCTTTGCTCTGTCCGGATTGGGACTTACGCCATTTCACTGGGAGATTGTCCGGCACTATTCGCAGATAACCAACATGAAGAAGGCACAAAAATTGTAACTGATCGATCCTTCATTGACATTTTTCGCCCCTTTCAGACCTCTCCGTCTTCTTCGAATTTCCCTTGTCTCAGGATTTAATTATGAGGGGAAAGGAAGCCCCTACTTCTGGAAGAATAGGGTTTTAACTGAAGAATTTATAGGTAAATTACTGATTGATGGGGACAAATGGAGTAAACATCGATTAAGGAATAGAGGTCTGGAATGAAACTTGCATATTTTTATTAGATCCAAATACGTTTAAACGACACAATCTAATAGATTCTGAAAAATGCTACGGGTTCTGCCCGTGTGAGTATTTACTACACGAATGGATGGTTTAACGGGTGGATAGGATACTGATTATTCAGGATAGCCCTTCAGTAAACGCAATGCTGAAGTTTAGACTTGAGTCAGGGGGATTTTCTGTGGAGACAGTTGAAACGGGCGAAGAAGGAATTGAGAAAACAAAATCGTGTCAATACCAGCTTATTTTATTGGATTACAACCTCCCTGGGATGAATGGAAGCCAGGTATGTCGGATACTAAAGGAAGAAGATAATACCAGAAATACCCCAATAATTATCATGTCTGCCAAAGACGAGGACAAACTATGTCGAATCACAAAGGAGGCAGGTGCCGATGGTTATATTGGTTTACCCTTTGAGGGGAAAAAATTCATTGAGAAGATAACGGAGTTCTTGAAAACGCATAAGTCATAAGCGATAGGTCTTATCAAACGGATTTATGGAATGCCTAAGAAGATGAAAAAAGGATTGCCATCGCAGAGAATGGAGGAAATAGAAGAAACCGTAGAAGCTGTAGCACATTATAAAGATGATCTTTATGAGAAAGAAGAGCTGAAGGAGGAAACCCTGCAGCTCATAGTTTTTCGGCTAGCTCGAGAATGGTACGGAGTAGAGATTACAAAAGTAAAAGAGGTCATAAAAGTGGGTAAGATAACGTATCTACCATCAAGCCCAGAACATATTGCGGGAATTGTAAATTTTAGAGGGAATATACTATCCGTTACGGATTTAAAGGCGATTTTTAGTCTACCCCATGAAGAGCCGACCGAGAAGACAAGGATTATGGCCATTGAATCTGGGATTTTGGAGACAGGGTTTTTAGTGGATGAAGTGGTTGAATCTATAGAGGTGCCGGTAAGCAAGATTGAGCCTACACTCCTCACTATACCTGCTGAAGGAGCGAAATATATAGCTGGACAGTGCAAGGTGGGCGATAGGTTAATTGCTCTTATAAGCATAGAAAAGGTATTGGAAAAGAGAATTTAGGTGAGGAAAGTAATAGATCGTAAATTCCCTTTGATTTGAGCACTTAGGTTTCGTCCTTTATGGATAGCACTTTATTGCAAGCCTTTATTTTTTTCGAGCACAAACAGCTCGTGCAGATGCCTTTTTATGAGTTGAAAGGAGGTCGGAATGTTTAAATTGAGATTATTATCAAAGATGATAGGGAAAATTAAAAATAGCCTGAAACTGAAATGGACGATCTTTTCCATCCTACTGGCCACCATTCCCCTGTCCATTGTAGGCATCCATATGATTCAAATTTTCCAGGGAAACTTGAAGAAATCAATTATTGAGATTGAACAAAATAAGGCCATTATTATTGTAGAGAGAACCAAGACCTTTTTCAAGGATGTCACCGACAGCGTTCTTTTCTTAGTAAGAGATGAGAATTTAAAAAAGGGTGACCCTTCCTATACCAGGGAACAGTTAAAAAATCTCCTTGACCAAAGTGATTTCTTCATGGAATTGACTTTATTGAATGAAAAAGGATGGGAGACTATCAAGGTTTCGAAATCCACAGGGGTGGGACCGACCAATTTGATGGACCAATCGAAGAGTCATATTTTTAGAACGGCTTCAGAAGGGCAAATTTTTATGGGTAACCTGCATCTCTCCCCCGAAGGGGTACAAACGATGGTCATTGCGGTTCCTATCGAAAAATACAAAGGGAGAATCATTGGCGTATTAAGTGCAAAGATAAATCTTCAACACTTATTGAATTTGATTTCAAAGACCTGGATTGGAGAGAAGCGCTTGGTTTGTGTCATGGATCAAGAAGGTCATTTAATAACCGATCATCATTTGGATCCCCTTCTATTTAGTCCATTCTTAGATCGGGTCATTGCAGGGAAAGAGGGGAGTTTAGAGTATAAACATCCTCAAGGGGAAGAGGTTTTGGTGATCTATAAGCCTTTGAAAGAGCTGATGAGATGGAGCGTGATTGTTCAAGTCCCGATAGAAGAAATTTATAGGCCGGTTAGAGAGATGATTCATAGTGGTATTATGTGGATTTTAATCACACTCAGTATAGCGATCACGATCAGCCTTATCCTAACAAGAAAGTTAATCAGTCCGATCAAACGTTTATCTCAGGAAATGATAAAAGTCGCAAAGGAAAATTTGGATACCCATATTCAGGCCACTACCCAGGACGAGGTTGGAGTTCTCACAGAATCCTTCAATCAGATGATTCAGGATTTAAAGCAATCACAAGGAGCCTTAAAAGAGGCGGAGGAGAAATACCGAGGGATTTTCGAAAATTCGAAGGACATGGTTTACATCACGAGTGTGGATGGAAGATTCGTTGATGTCAATCAGGCTGGTTTAGAGATGTTCGGTTATGAAAGTAAAGAAGAATTGATGAAGACTCGTGTAAGAGATTCTTATCTCAATCCTGAGGAACGCAAGAGATTCCAAAATGAAATTGCCCAAGAAGGATTTACCAAAGATTTTGAGGTCAAATTAAAAAGAAAGGATGGGACCCCGATCGATGTCTTAATTACAGCCAATGTTAGAAGAAACGCCTCCGGAGAGATTATCGGCTATGAAGGGATCATGAAAGACATCACCGAGCGCAAACGTGCCGAGGAATTATTCAAATTATTATCCACTTTTTCAGATATTGGTATTTACATTTTTCAAGATGGAAATTTTCAGCATGTCAACCCTTATTTCCAGAAAATCACAGGCTACAGTGAGAAAGAATTGTTAGATATGAACTCTTTGGATATTGTCATACCAGAGGATAGAACTTTTGTTAAAGAAAATTCTGTAAAGATGCTAAAAGGAGAACGTATTCATCCATATGAATTTAGAGGGATTAAAAAGAATGGGGAGCTTTTATGGGTCATGGAGAAGATTACCTCGATAGAGTATAGAGGTAGACGAGCAGTCCTTGGAAACTTTGTGGACATCACAGAGCGCAAGCGGGCCGAGGAGGAGTTGCAAAGGGAAAAGCAATCGGTGCAGAAGCTGGCCGAGGAAAGGGAGGTAGTGGCTAAGATCGGGCGAATCATCAGCTCCACGCTCGAGATCAACACAGTATACAAGCATTTCGCAGAGGAAGTGAGGAAAATCATCCCCTTCGATAGGATTGCGATTAACGTCATCTATCCTGAAAGGGACGCCTATGTCCCTGCCTACATCGCGGGCAAGGATGTTCCAGGCTACAGGCCTGAGGATGTCGACTCTCTGGCCGGTTCACTTACCGGAGAGATAATGCGCACACAGTCGAGCATGCTCGTACAGGAGGAAGAAAGAGATGAGGTGACAAGTCGTTTTCCGGCCCTCTTGCCTTTTTTTAACGCCGGACTTCAATCATTCATTGCGACCCCCTTGATCTCCAAACATCAGGTTATCGGAGTCCTTCACATTTTCTCGACCCAGTCCAAAGCTTATACGAAGGCACACGTGAACCTTACTGAGAATATCGGCTCTCAGATCGCCGGCGCTATCGCAAATGCTCAGCTCTACGAAGAAATGAAGCGGATGGTTAGCCATATCCGGAATGCGGGTCTTCAAATTACCTCATCTGTGGCGCAGATCAACGCTGCGGTTGAACAACAAGCATCAGGCGCTACCGAACAGTCCTCTGCGATCAGCGAGGTCTCGACTACTGTTGAAGAACTCGGTACGACTGCAACTCGTATTGCTGAGAACGCCGAAAATGTGGCAAAGATAGCAGAGCGCACCTTGGCGGGGATGCAGGAGATCAATACGAAGGTTGGTGATACAGCTCAAAAGATTCTCTCCTTAGGTGAGAAATCCCAATCGATAGGAGGTATTACGAAACTGATAGATGATATCGCTGACCAGACAAACCTCTTGGCCTTAAATGCGGCTATTGAGGCGGCCCGGGCAGGGGAGGCGGGAAGGGGTTTTGCGGTTGTTGCCCAGGAGGTGAGAAAGCTCGCCGAACGCTCCTCTGAATCCACTGAGGAGATCCGTCAGCTCATAGCTGAAATCCAGGGGGAAACTAACTCTACCATTATGGGTATTGAAGACTCAACCAAATGGGTGGGGAAAGGTTTGGAGATGGTAAGGGAGACCGCCAGGTCCGCGAAGGAGATTTCTATAGCTACGCAGCAGCAGAAGTCTGCATCGGAGCAGGTTGTGCAGGCGATGAAGAATATCGATACCGTAACGAAACAATTCGTCTCCTCGACGAAACAAACCTCGGTATCCGCAGTCGAGCTGAATCGGTTATCGCAGGAGCTGAAGAGTGCGATAGGGGAGTTTAAGTTGGGAGAGGAGGATAAGGGGGCGAGAGGTAAGGAGTGAGAAGCATGCCCGAAAAAAAAGATTTTATCGCAATTTTCAAGGCAGAAACCGAAGAGCACCTGACCAAACTGGATAATGGACTCGTGGAATTAGAGAAGCAGCCTGGAAACATTGAGCTGATAAGTGGTCTGAATAGAGCAGTGCATACCCTGAAAGGCGCGGCTCGGGTTTTTGGATTCTCTGAAATTCAGGATATAGCGCATAGGATAGAAGATATATTTGAAGAGGTCGCCGGGAAAAGGACCGTTTTCAGTTCCTTCATGGCTGAGAGAATATTTAAAGGACTTGATGCCATCAGGATAATCTTAGAAAAGATAGTACAAGAGAAAGAGATAGATGTAGATACCTCCGATATATGCAGGGAGCTGGAAGAGTGCCTTTCTGCGACACAAAAAATCAGAACACAGAGGAAACGAGAGAAAGGACATAAGAGGGAAAAAGAGGATGCAGAAACCCAGGAGAGAGGCGGACAAGGGAAGGAGCACGAGGGAGGAAAGACGCAGGACGAAGTTATGGATCGCATGAGCGAAGCGGCCCCCCCTTTTCCGTCTGTACCAATGGAGGAATACATCCGTGTGCCGTTAAGCAGGGTGAATAAGCTTCTCTATTTGGTCGGGGAGATGGTTATCAATAAGATGAAGTCTTCTGCCAAGATTGCTCAGGCAAAAAGGCTTTCCAAGCTCAGTAAGGAGGCGCTGAAGAGTATTTCTGGTTTAAGCGAGACGATGAAGAAGAGATATCCTCTCCACGATGGAGAGGTTGCAAAGTTACTCAGTCAATGTAATGCGCAGATACAGAAGCTGAGAGAGTACTCTCTGAGGCTATATGATGACGTCTCCACTGAGGCCTTCCATCTTGACCCTGTAGTAGATGAGATGCAAGCTAAGATGAAAGAGATCAGGATGCTACCCCTCGCTACTATTTTTGAAGGGTTTCCCCGTATGGTGAGGGATATAGCATTCCAGCAAGGGAAAGAGGTGAACTTGGTGATTTCCGGAGAAGATACTGAACTTGATAAAAAGGTCCTAGAGGGGATAAAGGCCCCTCTCATCCATATATTGCGTAACTGCATAGACCATGGAATTGAAGAGCCGGATGTGAGGGCTGCCCTTGGTAAACAAAGGTTTGGAACTATAAAGGTTTCCGCCTTTCATGAGGCTGATAATGTGGTGATAGCAGTAGAGGATGATGGAAGAGGCATGGATATTGACCAGATAAAGCAGACTGCCTTAAAGAAACGACTTGTATCAAGGGAAGAATTGGAGGGGATGATAGAGAGAGATGTATTGAATATAGTATTTATGAACGGTTATTCTACGAATCCGATCATTACTGATGTTTCTGGAAGGGGAATAGGGCTTGATATTGTGAGGCGAGACATAACAAATCTAAGAGGTCGGGTTATCTTAGATACTCTGAAAAATAGAGGGACAAAATTTACGTTGGTTTTGCCTTTGACGATTGCGATTATGCAGGTGCTCTTGGTAAAGGTACAGGAGATGCTGTTTGCCCTTCCGATGGTTCCAGTTGCAGAGTGTCTTCAAGTTAATATGGAAGATTTCTCTACCATTGAAGGAAGGATGGCAATACAGGTACGGGGGTATACCGTGCCCGTGGTGGGGTTGAATGAGGTACTTGAACTTCCTTTTACGAGAGATGAGGAGGGGAAGGCGAAGGACGAAGTGCCTGTGGTTATTGCGACCTCTATGGAGAAACGAGTTGGTTTTATTATTGATGAGATTCTTGGAGAGGAAGAGGTATTTATAAAGAGTTTAGGGAAGCGTTTAGGCAAGGTGAAGAATGTAAGTGGCGCGTGCATTTTGGGGACGGGTGAGGTTGTGGTTATCCTGGATATAGCGGAGTTAATCGAAAATAGTGCCCTGAGCCATCCTGCGGTTATGGGGAGGAGGCCGGTTCTCAAAGAGAAACGCAGGGCGCAGAAGATATTGGTTGTGGAGGATGCTTTCTCTACAAGGGAGCTTGAGAAGAGCATATTGGAGGCACAGGGATACCTTGTGGATACGGCTGTGGATGGTTTAGACGCCCTGGAGAGGATGACGGGCACCAAGTACGACCTCATTGTCAGTGATATTGACATGCCGAGGATGAATGGATTTGAGCTTTGCAGAACCCTAAAGAAAAAAGAGGAGTACAAGGATATACCCGTTGTGATGGTTACAGCATTAGAGAAGGAAGAGGATAAAAGGCAGGGGATAGAGGTAGGTGCGGCGGCTTATATTATAAAGAGCGCATTTGAGCAGACGAATCTTTTAAATACGATTGAACGATTG
>JBFMAE010000256.1:0-11845 GCA_040756085.1 Thermodesulfobacteriota bacterium
AGATGGCCCTCGGGTTGGAGGGAATCCATGGCGTCCATGCAATGAAGAAAGAAGAATTGATCGCAGCCATCCGGAAAGCCAAGGGCATCACCGAGCCCCAGCCCAAAAAAGAAAAGCTGATTATTGAAAAAAAAGAGAGAGTAGTTCTGACCGTTGCCCAGTTGAAACAGAAGGCCAAAGACTTGAGGGCAAAGAGAGAGGAAGTCCTTCAACAGAAAAACTGGAAGATGGCAGAGATTTTGAGAAAACAGATCAGCCGGTTAAAAAAGAAGACACGGCGAGCCGCCTAATTTGAAAATAAAGTTATGAGTTCGGAGTTCAGAGTTCGGAGATTTTAAGGCTTTAGATTAATTTTCTGTTGTTATCCGAACTCCGAACTAAATACTCCGAACTATTATTTTTTAACAATGCCTAAGGTCTCCGTTATCATCCCTGCCTATAATCGTCTCCCGATGCTGAAGGAAGCATTGGATTCTGTCCTCGCTCAAGATTTTGAAGATTTTGAGCTGATCATTGTGGACGATGGTTCCACCGATGGAACCGGAGAGGAGATGAAGAAATATGGGGGTAGGGTCAGGCTTTTTCAGCATTCTGAGAACAGAGGGGTGAGTGCTGCGAGAAACCGAGGCATCCTTCATGCCAGAGGGAAATATACTGCCTTCCTCGATTCCGATGACCTCTGGGTGAAGGGGAAACTAAAAATTCAAGTGGCCTTCCTGGATGATAACCCTCAATATCCACTTTGCTACACCGATGAAGTCTGGATTCGAAAAGGAAAGAGAGTCAACCCGATGTTGAAGCATACCAAATATTCCGGTTGGATCTTTGAAAAGTGTCTTCCCCTCTGCACTATCAGCCCCTCCTCCGCCATGATGAGAAAGACACTCTTTTCAAGAGTCGGTCTCTTCGATGAAGCCCTTCCCGTGTGCGAGGATTATGATTTCTGGCTCAGGGTGTCCCGCCGTTTTCCCATCTTTTTCATTAACCGGAAATTGATCATCAAACGGGGTGGCCATCCTGATCAGCTCTCGCAGCGAACCTGGGGGAATGACCGATACCGGGTGATCGCTCTGGAAAAACTTCTGTCTGAGCCCTATATCACTCCGGAAGAGAGGGAGAGGGTTCTCGATGAGATGAAGAAAAAATGTCAGATCCTTTACAAAGGTTTTTTAAAAAGAGGGAATGAGATGGAGGGAAAGCGCTATCAGGAAATTATGAGACGATATGGAATCGAAATATAATCCAAATTTAAATGTCTAAAGGTTAGGGTCAGGATGCCCGTTTCGTCATTGGGTAATGTTATTGGTATAAAGAATATTTAACCTTAACCCTTTAACTTAAAACCAAACCGGCTTCCTTACCTTAACCCAACGACAAGTTTTATGGTTCGTGCCTGCAGTAAGCAGGTGACGCTCGCATCATTAAAGATTGCATGGGATGACCAAAATGGAGACGATTAAAAAGATACCACTTTCCCAGATTGACCAATCGGATGAGACCTTCTCTGTCAATTTCATGCCTGACCTCCAGAGCCTTCGAACCTCGATCGAAGAGATAGATCTCATTCAGCCAGTGCTTCTGAGGGAGAAAGCGGATAGATACCAGGTTGTCTGTGGGTTCAGAAGAATTTCAATTTTTCATGAATTGGGAAGGATGGAAATCGAATCAAAGATTTTTGGTGAGAAGGAGGTTGATGATTTCAGATTGTTTTCTATCTCTCTCCACGAAAACCTAACGACTCGTGGTTTCAATACTGTAGAGAAGGCTATTGCTCTGGATAAATTGATCCGCCATTTTCAAATCGATCCAAGGATTGTGATTAAAGATTTTCTGCCTTTGTTCTCCTTAGAGCCTAATGAAAAGATATTGAACACCTTCTTATCCCTTGCTCGTATGAAAGAGGAAGTCAAACGATATGTATTGAAAGGAGAGATCTCCCGTTCCAACATACGGAGACTCTCGACTTTTACCCATGATGATCAGATGGCTCTTATTTCTTTATTTTCTTTTCTGAAATTGGGTGAAAATCGTTTGAGAGAGATGCTTACTCTTCTGGAAGAGATCTCGCAAAGGAATCAAGCCAGGGTCAGAGATATTGTCCATCGGCCCGAAATTCAGAACATCCTCTCTCAAAAGGAACTTACAATGTCCCAAAGGACGGCGCGTGTGAAAAAGGTTCTCGTAGATCTTCGTTACCCCAGGATGCGTCAGATGGAGGAGGAATTTGAAAAACAGAGAAGAGCGCTAAATTTACCTCCCGGCGTAACGCTTCGTTATCCATCCTATTTTGAGGGAAAGGGGTGGAGGGTCGAATTTCAATTTGAGACCGTGGAGGAATACAAGGCGATCCTCTCCACCCTATCTCAACTCGTGGATAGAAAAGAGTTTCAAGAGATTTTGCGGAGCACTTAATCCCTCCCGACCTCCCTTTAGGAAAGGGAGGAGGATAATAACCCCACCTCGCCTCCCCTTAATTTAAGGGGAGGTAGGGAGGGGTTAAGGAGGGTGGTGAGGGGGATAGTAAGAGCGAATGCTTTCCTTTCAGATTGAACGAATTTATCTTGATGAGAAGGCTGAGAAGGATTGGGTGACACAAACTGTGTTGAAGTCCCTCTCCCACATTCCGGTTGAAAGGGTCGAGGATAAGAGGGGGCTGATCAAACAGTTTCTTTCCATGCCCGATCCCATCAGGATAGGGAAGAAAAATCTCCTCATCACCCGTTTTTATGGAAGGCGTTTAAAACCCTGTCCGGGGACCTCACGGCATATCTGCTGTGGATACTATGTAATCAATGCCATCACCAATTGTCCGATGGATTGCTCCTACTGTGTTCTTCAGGGATACCTGAACAATCCCTTTCTCACCCTTTACACCAACTGGGATGATCTCCTTCAGGAGATAGAATCATTTCTTTCCGGAAATATCAAATCCTTCCTTCGGCTGGGAACAGGAGAACTGTCTGACAGTTTGGCCCTGGATCCGATCTTTCCTCTTTCACAGGTGCTCATCCCATTTTTCGCTAAGAGAATTCATGGAATTCTGGAATTGAAGACGAAATCGGCTGAAGTCCATCAACTCCTCCATTTAAACCATCGGGGAAAGACGGTCATCTCCTGGTCGCTCAATCCCCCTCAAATGATCGAGGAAGAGGAGATGGGAACTGCTTTCTTAGAGGAGCGAATTGGTGCAGCGAAGAGATGTCAGGAAGCAGGATATCCTGTGGGATTTCATTTCGACCCTATCATCCATCACGAGGGCTGGGAAAAGGGGTACCAGGAGACCATCCATTCCCTTTTCAGCCAAATCGATTCCAAAAGAGTGGTCTGGATCAGCCTCGGAGGATTTCGTTATCCACCCCAGCTCAAGGCTATTGTAAAAGAACGATTCCCAGACACAAAAATTTTTTTGGGAGAATTGTTTCCGGGAAAGGATGCTAAATTTCGTTATTTTAAAGAGATTCGTGTTGAAATATATCGCCAAATTGTTGAATGGCTGAGAGAGGTGGATCCCAATCTTTTTATTTACCTATGTATGGAGAGCCAGGAAGTTTGGGAAAGAGTTTTTGGATGGGCGCCCGCGAACAGCCATCATTTAGATCGGTTGTTTGAGAAAAGGTTGAAGGAATTTTTGAAATGAGAGAAAGGAAATCAACCAGATTAAGGAATTATGATTACTCTCAGAACGGATATTATTTTGTGACAATTTGCACCCGAAACAGGGAAGAATGGTTTGGAAGGGTAGAGAATGAAGAAATGGTTTTGAGTAGATGGGGAGAAATTGTCAGGATATGCTGGAACGAATTGATCCAGCACTACCCGAATTGTTCATTGGATTCATTTGTTATAATGCCAAATCATGTTCATGGGATAGTTGTGATCAATAATGAGAATATTGTAGGGAACGGTTTGAAACCGTTCCCTACATATGGATTGCCAGAGATTATCCGAGGGTTCAAGACCTTTTCGTCACGAAAAATCAATTTGGAAATAGGGGGGAGTAATAAATTTCAATGGCAGAAATCATTTTACGATCATGTTATACGAAACGAAAAATCCCTTCATAACCTTAGACAATACATCCTAAATAATCCTCTGAAATGGGAATTGGATATAGAAAATAAAAAGGGATTAAATATCTGTTCCATTCAAAAGAGTTGTAAGGATTATTATAAAGAAATAATTGATGGCAGGTAGGGAACGGTTTGAAACCGTTCCCTACAAAGATCGTAGAACGGAGGTGTCAACCATGAAATTAAAAGGGAAGGTGGTTCTGATCACAGGGTCTACGAGAGGGATCGGGAAAGAGTTCGCTGTTGGTTTTGCCAAAGAAGGTGCCGATGTGATCATCAATGGAAGAAACCTTGAAAAGGCAAAGGCAGCGGCCAAGGAAATAGAGGGGCTGGGAGTTCGGTCTATTGCCGTTGGAGCAGATGTCTCGCTATCGCAGGATGTAACGAGAATGGTGGAAGAGACCGTCCAATCATTCGGGAGGATCGATATCCTGGTAAATAATGCCGGAGTCAATCCCTTCATTCTTGAGGCAGAAAAGATCAAAGAGGAGGGCTGGAACCAGGTCCTTGATGTCAACCTGAAGGGTGTCTTTCTCTGCTGCCAGGCCGTGGGGAGGAAGATGATCCAGCAAGGAGGGGGTAAGATCATCAACATCTCCTCTGCGGCCGGGCTCCTCGGCGAGCAGGGATTTTTACCTTATTGCGTCAGCAAGGCAGGGGTGATGACCTTGACTCGGGCGCTGGCTTATGAATGGAGCCGGTATAACATCCTCGTCAATGCCATTGCCCCGGGATTTGTCGCAGGCGGGATGAATACTCCCATTCTCAATAAAGAGATTCTGGTCTCCGGTTTAACGCAGCAGGTCCCTCTAAAAAGACTTGGAAAACCCGAAGAGATTGTGAAGATTGTCCTATTTTTGGCCTCCGATGATTCCAGTTATATTAATGGAGCGACCATTGTGGCAGATGGGGGGATGACAGGTTATCACCCAGTTGGTTTCATTGACTTAATCGCTGAGATGATGAAGAAGAAATCTTCTAATCTTTGAATTAAATATTAACTTGACTATATAGCTTTTTTTGAGGATAATCTGCACATAAATTTTTTAAAGAGCGATGGAAATACAAGAGAGGGAGGAGGTGGTAAAAAGAAAGGAAGATAAAAGAAATTCTTTGCTTAAACTGATTGAGGAGGTGAAATAACATGAAACAAAGAATCACTATTAGTGGGTTTGGAGCTGTCGCTGTTGTTTTGACTTTCATATTTTTATTTTATCCTGCCAGTGCTAAGGCCCAGAAGCCAATCAAAGTAGGGGTCATTGATTGCTATAGTGGACCGCCAGCAGTTTTTTGCAACGATGCCCTCAACGGCTTCAAATTGGCATTGAGTGAGATCAACAAGAAAGGTGTTTTGGGTAGGAAGATCGAATTTACAACTCGTGATGACAAGTTCAAGGTAGATATTAGCCTCAGCATGGCCAAGGAACTGGTGATGAGGGAAAATGTAGACCTAATTGCTGGTACAATCAATAGCGCTGCAACCTTAGCCATATCGGATTATGTGAAGGGAGAGAAGGTGCCCTTTATCGTCTGGATCTCAAAGAGTGAAAAAATAACGGGGGAGAAAGGACATCGTTATGTCTTTTCCACAGGCGAAAATACGGCAATGGCTGGTAAGGCTGGAGGCTCTGCCTTGGCTAAGAAGCCGTATGTTAAATACTGGATTGCCGGAGATGATTATGAATATGGCCATGCCATTGCTGATGGAATCTGGCGTAACCTAAAGGCAATGAAACCGAGCGCAGAGAAGATTGGTGAGACATGGTGGAAGGTTGGTGAGCCTGATCTCGTACCCTATTTTACTTCTGTGATGGGGGCAAAGCCTGATGCTTTTATCGTCTGTGGTGGAGGGGCTACGATGACCAATTCCTTGAAGGCATGCAAGACCACTGGGATTCATGAAAAGATTCCAGTTTTCATGCACACTGCCACAGACCATGCCGTGCTTAAACCACTTGGTCTTGAAGCCCCTGAAGGGGTAATGGGTACGATGGATTATCATTTTTATTATCCTGAAACCCCGGCGAATAAGGCATTTGTCAAAGCCTTCGAGGATGCCTATGGAACTACTCCAGGGTTTCCGGCTTTCCACGGTTACATCACTGCCCATTTCATTGCTAAAGCCTATAAGAAGGCAGGTGCCGTGGATAAGGAAAAATTCATCAATGCCCTCGAAGGGCTGGTGATCGATAGCCCTGGAGGTAAAATAGAGATGCGAGCATGCGATCATCAGGCCGTACTCCCCATGTACCTGGGCGTCACCAAGAAAGTGCCTCAATATAACCACCTTATTTCGGGTAATATAGTGACCATAACTGGAAAGGATGTTATGCCCAGTTGTGAGGAAATCGCGAAGGCACGGGGGAAATAGGAAATAACCCCTCCTAACCTCCCCTTAGACTAAGGGGAGGTAGGGTGGGGTTAAAATCTCAAGTGTTACGGGGAATCTACTACGATGGATTTTTCAGCATTTATTAGTCAATTTTTGGTAGGCCTGAGTCGGGCAATGCTCTTGTTCGTCGTTTGTGCTGGATTAAGTTTTGTTCTCGGTGTGCTCCGGGTTCCAAATATTGCCCATGGTTCCTTATACATGATCGGAGCTTTTGCAACCTTTACCCTTTCAAAATTAATTGGTGGATCTGCCGGTTTTTGGATTGCTTTGATCCTAGCTCCCTTATTGGTGGCATTGGTAAGCTTGATCGCAGAACGAGGACTGTTCTGTCATCTCTATCAAAGAGAGCATTTAATGTTGCTTTTATTTACCTTTGCCATATCGCTTATCCTCGGTGATCTGGTTAAGATCGTTTGGGGTGCAGAATATCGCTCGGTTTCACCCCCTGCCTTACTCAAGGGCACGATCTCCATTTTTGGTGCATCGTTGCCCCGTTACAATCTGTTTCTTCTTATCATCGGTCCTGTTGTAGCTATTGTCCTTTGGTTTTTTACGAACAAAACAAAGATAGGAAAGATCTCACGTGCGGCAGCGGTGGATCGGGAGATGGTGGGAGTCCTCGGTATTAATGTCAGTTGGGTATTTGCTGTGGCCTTTGTGGTCGGGTGTTACCTTGCCGGGGTGGGCGGGGCCTTGGTCGCCCCAACGGCGAGTATCATCATAGGAATGGATCATTGGCTTATCATTGAAGCGTTCCTTATTGTAACGATCGGGGGATTGGGGAATATGTGGGGTGCCCTGGTCGGGTCTCTCATTTTTGGTGTGACTCAATCTCTGGGCGTATTGATTTGGCCACAGTTTACTATTGTTTTTCCATATGTAGCGGTGGTGGTTGTCCTGCTCCTACGGCCTAAGGGATTGCTTAAATCAGTCTGGTGACCCCCGTTAGAAAGGGTAGGGCTTTTAACATACAATTAGGAATTCAATTTCTTTTTTATCATCCCTGCTTCAAGGGAAGGGACCTTCTAACGGGGTAAAGGGGAAAGAAAATTGTATAGGGAAATCATTCGTTCGAAATGGTTTGGATTTTCAATAGGCCTTTTAATTCTTCTGTTCATTTATTCCTTCCAAGATTCTATGTCTATATCCTTGCATTGATTTTCGTTACCTCCGTACTGGCGATGAGTCTTAATCTGGTTGTCGGCCACGGCGGTATGTTCCAGTTCCATCATGCCGTTTTTTACGGAGTAGGAGCCTATACTGTCGCCCTGATGCTGAAAAAGACCTCTCTGCCTATGTGGACGGGTTTTGTTGCCGGGCCCATTGTAGCAGCCATCACTGGTCTCATCATTGGCTGGTTATGTGTGAGGTTGACACGACTCTACTTCGGGATGCTTCAGATTTCTTTAGGTTCCCTGATCTGGGCGATTGTTTTGCGGTGGTATAGTTTTACTGGGGGTGATGATGGCCTCCCCGGCATCCCGATGCCTCCGGTCCTTTCTTCTTTGAACCAATCTTATTACTTTATCCTTATAATTCTTGCCATCTGCTTGATCGTCATGTATCTGATTTTGAAATCCCCCTTCGGGAGTACCCTTCAAGCCATTCGGGATAATCCTCAACGTTGTGAAGCAATTGGCATCAACGTTAGACGTCATCAGCTCATCGCCATTGTCATTGCCACCTTCTTCGCCGGAGTCGCGGGTGTTCTATTTGTGGCGTTGGAACGGTCTGTTTTTGCTGAGCTATTGTTTTGGGTATTGTCTCTTGAGATCTTCATCATGTGCCTCTTGGGGGGGTGGTTTACGTTTGCAGGTCCCATATTGGGGGCGGCAATCATGGTGGCCTTGAGAACTTTCGTCGGCATTTTCACCGAATATTGGACTTTGATTTTAGGGATCGTGCTGATCCTTCTAATCTTCTTTCTGCCAGAGGGCGTGGTGGGTTTTTTCCAGCAGTTATTCAAGCCCGGGACGAAAGAAGTAGCTGAAGGGGGTAAACCCCGTTAGAGTAGGGAACGCATATATGCGTTCCCTACTCTAACGGGTAGGTTCACGCGGGGCATTAAACCCAGTGTTTGCTGAAAAAGGAACAACCATCATCCCCGCTGTGAGCAGCGGGGCTTTCTAACGGGGTAAAGGATAGATGCTTCAAGTAGAGGCAGTCGATAAATCTTTTGAAGACTTCATGGCCGTGAATGGAGCTAACCTCACGGTGGGGAAGGGAGAGATTGTGGCAGTGATTGGTCCCAACGGCGCCGGGAAAACCACCTTATTTAACCTCATCACGGGTGCTTTGAAGCGGGATAGGGGGAGGATTATTTTTAAAGGCGAAGATATCAGCGAGTTACCCCCGTACGAAATCTGTAAGAAGGGAATTTCCCGATCCTACCAAATTGTCAACATCTTCCCTCGACTTACTGTCTTCAGGAATGTTCAGGTTGCTGTGTTATCCCAACAAAGAAAGAGCAATGCCCTTTTCCGACCAGCTCATCATATGGTTGTAAAGGAAACGAACAACATTCTGGAAAGTGTAGGGCTTTTGGATAAGGCTTATAGCATCGCTGGATCATTATCCCATGGGGACCAGAAAATTCTTGAGATAGCCATTGCTTTGGGGAATGAACCAGAGCTGTTGATTCTGGATGAACCGACCGCTGGTATGTCTCCCGAGGAGACATCGGCGACCATGGAGCTCATCAAGCGATTGGCACAAATGCGAGGCTTAACTATTCTGTTCTGTGAGCATGACATGGATATTGTGTTCTCAATTGCCCAAAGTATCATGGTGATGCATCAAGGGCGGACCCTTACTCAGGGAAAACCAGAAGAAGTGAGAAACAATCAGATAGTTCAGGAAGCCTATTTAGGAGTTGAGTGATGCTTGAAGTCGAGGGAATTCACACCTTTTATGGTTTGAGCCACATCCTCTTTGGCGTTTCTCTGAAAGTGGAGTCCCGGGAAGTGGTATGCCTTCTCGGACGAAATGGAGCAGGGAAAACAACCACCATGAAGAGTATTATAGGAATAACACCCCCGAAGCAAGGTATCATCAGGTATAAAGGAGAAGAAATTACAGGTACAGAACCCTATTTGTTAGCTCGAAAGGGCATAAGCTATATCCCTGATGATAGAAGGATCTTTGCCGACCTCACGGTAGGAGAGAATTTAGAGATAGCTACGAGGAAGACCAAGGAGGGCGAGGGATGGAACAAGGAGAGAGTTTATGAACTTTTTCCCCCCCTGAAAAATATAGAATCTCGTAGAGGGGGCTGCCTGAGCGGAGGTGAGCAGAAGATGTTGGCCATTGCTCGGGCATTAATGGGGAATCCGGAATTTATACTCCTTGATGAACCCTTTGAAGGGCTGGCACCCCTCCTGATATATGCTCTCGAAGATCAGATAAGAAAGTTAAGGGAGGTTGGTTTGACTGTCTTAATTGCTGAACAGAATGTGAGATCCACACTGAGAATAAGCGACCGTGGCTATATCATCGATGATGGACATATCCGTTATCAGGGAAGCATAGAGGAACTGAGAGATAATGAGGAAGTGAGGAAAAAATATTTGTTGGTATAGTTGGGACATATTCTGGAGAATTTTTCGATCCTTCTATTAAGTTGTACCGACCAGAACCTCCCTTAAACATCGCCTATCCGCTAAAACTACCTTGGCCTCTAAAAAGGGTCCAAGGGTCCTTGGATTCAAGGGGTCAAGTGAGAAGATTGAGAGTGACAATAAAAGAGAAGTGTGGCATAAAATAAAAAGATTTTTTGATCGCTTTACAAAATAAACACTTGAACCCGTGAACCCTCGAATCCTTGAACCCTTATTCTTTTTAGAGAAGAACGATGAAAATAAAGATTCCTCAACTCCTCTGGTATGAGAATACTGAGATGGAGCTCGATTTTCCTGCCTCTTGGTCCCTCTTTTTCTGCCCGATGAAAGGAGGAGAAAGGAAGAAACTTACCCCCGGAGAAATCGAAAAGGCCTTTCTCAACCCGATCGGGGCGAAGTCCATTCATGAACTGGCGAAGGGGAGGAAAGAGGTCGTCATCCTTTTTGATGATATGGCCAGGCCCACTCCTGTATTTGAAATTGTTCCCTTCGTATTGAGAGAATTGGAAAAGGCCGGGATCTCGGATCAACAGATTCGTTTCATTGCGGCTCTGGGAGCCCACGGAGCCCAAACCGCGAATGATTTTCGAAAGAAACTGGGGCAGGAAGTGCTGGATCGGTTTCCTGTTTATAATCATCATCCATTCGATTATTGCAAGTATCTTGGAAAAACGAGCGGGGGAACCCCTGTCTCCATCAATAAAGAGGTGATGGCCTGCGATCTGAAGATCGGGATCGGGTGCATCGTTCCCCACTCCTTCTCTGGATTCGGAGGGGGAGGGAAGATCATCCTGCCAGGGGTGGCTCACATTGACTCCATCGCCTATAACCATGGAACTCTTGTCAAAAATCATCCAGGCTGTGTCGGTGTTGGGAGGATTGAAGAAAACATTCCTCGCATCGATATTGAAGAGGCGACAAAGATGGCAGGTCTTGATATAAAAATCGATGCGATCATAAACCTTCGAGGAGAGGTCTCCGGTCTTTTCGTTGGAGATCCTATTCTGGAACATCGTCAGGGGATGGAATTGGCAAAGAGAGCTTATGCGACCACCCCAGTGAAAGATATGGATGTTGTTGTGGTCAACACCTATGCAAAACCGAATGAGGCTGCCATCGCTCCTTTTATTGGAATTCCTTCGTTGAAAGAAGAGGGAGGAGATCTCGTGATTATTGCGAACGAGCCTGCAGGGCAGGTTGTCCATTATCTTTTTGGAGAATTTGGAAAATGCGGAGAGGGAAGGCTTCAGCTTCCCCAACCTCTTCCGACAAAGGTGAAACGGTTTATCGTCCTTTCGCCATTTAAAGATCATGTCGGAGCCTGCTTCTTCGGTAGGATTCCTTCGATCTTGTGGGTCAAGAGATGGAAGGAGGTTTTAGATCTGCTAAAGGCGGAGTGGGGGAAGAAGGCCAATGTGGCTGTTTATCCAGACGGGACGTTGCAGTATTTTAGAGAAGAACGATGAACCATGGGCGATGGACGGTGAAAAATGAAAAATAGATAAAGGACCAATAATTAATGGACAATAACCAATTATCAATTGTCAATGACTAATGACCAATGACTAAAGACTAACCAAAAATATTTGAAATTTCCCCTCACCCCTGCCTACCGGCAGGCAGGCTTCCCCTCTCCCCAGCGGGGAGAGGGAGGGGGTGAGGGGGTAAAAATGTTAGAAGAAAATTCTCAGATTTGAATGTGTAAGGGCCTAACTGGGGGTTTTGAGATTTTACTTCCGTTAAAATCATTTTAACCAAAGAGATCG
>JBFMAE010000257.1:0-7027 GCA_040756085.1 Thermodesulfobacteriota bacterium
GGTAGGGGTCCCGCAAAGCGGCCCATCCTTTTGGGCTGAAGTTATTATGAGACTAATTTTTTCACACCTTCTTAGGGGTTACCTACAATGAAAGATCAAATTTCAATGATGTTGAACTGTTCCTGGTGAAATCCGATCTTTCCTTTGATCATGATTTTTTTCTTCAGCTTTCGCTCCAATTCCTCCATCCCGGCTCTCTCCTCCTCATAAAGGAGGTCGGCGACCTCCGGGTTGACCTCCACCATGATGTTTTGACCTCCCAGTTCAGAAGATGTCCTTTCAATCTCCCGGAAGACCTCATAGCAGACCGTGGTTTTCGATTTGACCAGGCCGGCTCCCTCACAATAATAACAGGTTTCGCCAAGGACTCTGGAGATGTTCTCCCGTGTTCGTTTTCGGGTCATTTCCACCAGGCCCAGTTCTGAGATCTTAAAGATATTGATCTTTTGACGGTCCTTCTTGATGGCCTCTTCCAGAGCCTGATAGACCTTCTCCCGGTCGCCCTCTCTTTCCATATCGATAAAATCGATAATAATAATCCCTCCGATATTCCGGAGTCTCAGTTGGTAGGCAATCTCCTTGGCGGCCTCCAGATTGGTTTTAAGAATGGTATCTGCCAGATTCCTCTTTCCGACATACCTCCCGGTGTTCACATCGATGGCCACAAGAGCTTCACTCATATCGATGACGATATACCCACCGGATTTGAGCCAGACCTTCCGGCCCAGTATTTTGTCGATCTCCATCTCGATACCATAGGAATCAAAGATCGGTTCCTTCTTCTCATAGAGGGTGATCTCATATTTTTTTTTGGGCATATAGGTGTTAATAAAAGAGAGAATATTTTCATATTCTTCTCTGGAATCGATGACGATTCGGTTGACCTGAGGAGAGAGGATGTCACGGATGACCCGGAGGACCATGGTTAGATCACTATGGATGAGAGAAGGGACAGAGGAACTTTCTCTCTTCTTCTGGATATTATTCCAGAGATGGAGGAGAAACTCCATATCGGTTCGAATCTCATCAGGTTCTGCACCCTCACTGGCCGTCCGGACGATGAAACCACTTGAAGGGGGTTTGATCGCCAGGATCATCTCTCTCAGCCTTCTCCGTTCCTTCTCGTCCTTAATCCTTCTTGAAATCCCCACATGATCAACGGTGGGCATGAAGACGAGATACCTACCGGGCAATGTGATGTGGGAGGTGATTCGCGTCCCTTTCGTGCCGAGAGGTTCTTTTGAGACCTGAACCAGTATCTCCTGGCCTTCGGAAAGGAGGTCTTCGATCTGGGAGGAAGAATTGAAATAGTTGAACATCTCATCCCCCTGGAAACCCAACTCCTCATATTCTTCCACCCTCCCGTAGACATCGGAGACATAAAGGAAAGCCGCCTTCTCCAACCCGATTTCCACAAAGGCAGCCTGCATCCCTGGCAAAACCTTGACGACCTTTCCTTTATAAATATTCCCCATGATACCCCGGTCTTTGGTGCGTTCGATATAGAGTTCTGCAAGCACTCTATCCTCCAGAAGGGCAACCCTTGTCTCCTGTTGTTTCACATTGATGATCAACTCATTCGCCATAACGTACTCCTGAAAAGTAAAAACATGGAATTAGAATACTGGAATAGTGGAATGGTGGAATGATGGATCTTCACAAGAGAATAGCAATCCACCAATTATTCATAACTCTTAGATGCCAATATTCCATTTTTCCAAAATTCCATCATTCCAATTTGATGACTTTGCATCGAGCCAGGGCCTCCCCTTCCACATCTAGTAAAGCTCTGACGATCTCCGAAGGTTTTGCCGTCCTTCCCACCACCTTTCGAAGAACCAGTTCTACTCCCCAGCCAGGGCTTTCCTCAGGGCTTTCCTTTTTCTTCTCCTTGACGTCCATCTTTTCAATCAGGGGACGGACATCTACTATTCTCTTCTTTCCCTTTCTCTCCTGATGGAGTAAGAATTCTCTCTTCTCCAGAGCCTCCTTCATTCTGGTGATCGCCTCCTCTTTGGAAAGGAGATGGTCCAGGGAAATCCAATAGACCGACCTGCGGAGCAGGGAGGATGAGGACGAGGAGAGGAGAACCTCCTCGGCTTCAAGGATCTCGATCCCCTGAGGAAGAGCTTGATTGAGTCTCTCCATGACTTCAGAAGGAGTGATCCGGCCTTCCAGTTCCATATCGACGATCTCCAGCAGACTCTCCACTCCCACGGGAAGGGCTGTGGCGAAGATGATCCTGGGCATCGGGTGGAACCCCTCAGAATGACAAAGGGGCAGATCAGCCCTTTTGGAAGCACGATAGAAGAGGTGGGCAAGTTCCAAATGACTTAGGAATCGTATCTCTCCCACCTTTCTGAATCTCAACCGGACTTTTTCCCTGATCCCTTTCTTCCGAATTCTTTCCCTCTCCATTCTTTTCAGGGGGCCGATTTCGTCCGGATGGCTTTCTCTCACCCGGACGGTCTTTCCATCGCAAATCCCGCAGCGTTGACAATCTCTTCCCATGCACGAAGGGCTGCTCTCCTCCCTCTGGGCTTTCTGAAACTCTTCCCAGAGGAAGGCCGATTCAATTCCTGTCTCGACGAAGGACCATGGAAGACCTTCTTCGAACCCTTTCTTTCGTGTATGAAGATCCGTTGCTATACCCGCTTTCTCAAAGGCTTCTTTCCAGAGGGGGTAATAGAATTGGTCACTCCAGCCATCGAACCGGCATCCGAGGCGGTGGGCTTCCACCAGGACCTGGGAAAGGTCCTGACCTCCCCTTGAAAAGACTTCCTCCAGGGAACTCAGATAGGGATCCTGCCATTTAAAACGGAGATGGTTTCGCTTTACCTCCTCCCTCAGAAAACGAAGTTTCTCCTTCATCTCCTCCAAAGGGATTTGTGCCTCCCATTGAAAAGGGGTGTGGGGTTTGGGGACGAAGGTGGAGACACTGACATTAATGTTGGGATGGATCTTCTGTCTCTCTCCTATTGAGGAGATTTTCCTGGATAGGTCAATGATCCCTTTTAAATCCTCTTCCTTCTCCGTGGGAAGTCCTATCATGAAATAAAGCTTGATGTTCTTCCAGCCCTTTGAGAAGAGATCTGAAAGACCCTGAAAAAGAACTCCTTCATCCATCTCTTTATTGATCACCCTTCGCAGTCGCTCAGTTCCGGCCTCGGGTGCAATGGTGAATCCGGTCTTTCTGACCCGCTTCACCTCCTCTGCCAGATAGCCCACTACGCTTTCGATCCTCAGAGAGGGAAAAGAGAACGCCACCTTTTTCGATTCGAATCGGTCCATCAGGCGGGAGAGGAGAGGTCCGATGGAAATGTAATCCCCTGCACTGAGAGAGAGGAGGGAGATTTCTTCATAACCCGTCTGTTTCAATGAGGCGTTGAGTATTTCCTCGATCACCTTTGGGCTTCTCTCACGGTAAGGCCGGTGGATGAAACCCGCCTCACAGAAACGGCATCCCCTTTTACAACCCCTGGCAATCTCCAAACTGAGGCGGTCATGAACCACCTTCATGTAAGGGACAATCGGACAGGTGGGAAAGGGAGTATGATTGAGATCAGAAACGATCCTTTTGCGAATCGTTTGACCCTCTGCATGGATATTAGGAACATAGACTCCTTCCAGTTGAGAGAGGGATTTTAAAAGATCTTCCTTCCTTGCTTTCGCCTCTTTCCATTGAAGTGCCAGATCGCAAATCTCGAGGACCACTTCTTCACCATCTCCGATTACCATCGTATCGAAGAAATCGGCAACCGGTGCCGGATTGAAGGTGATTGGACCTCCGGCGATGATGAGAGGGAATCGTTCATCTCTCTCTTTAGAGAAGAAGGGAATATTGGAGAGGTTGAGCATATTGAGGACATTGGTGAAGCAGAGTTCATACTGCAGGGAGAAGCCCACGATATCAAACTGATGGAGGGGGATGGAGGATTCAAGGGAAGAGAGCGGGAATTTCTTTTCCCTCAGGACTTTCTCCATATCCACCCATGGGGCGAAGGCCCTTTCACAGGCGACCCCTTTCTTTCCATTGATCAAGTGATAAAGGATCTGAATTCCAAGATGGGACATTCCTACTTCATAGACATCCGGAAAGGCAAGACAGAATTTTAATCTGACCTGAGAGAGGTCTTTTTTTATTGAGTTGACCTCTTGACCAAGATACCTGACCGGTCTTGAGACAAGAGAAAGGACTTCTTTCACTCCACCACCATCCAAGCTCAAGGATCTCTCCCCTCCCTTGGCGGGAGGGGATTCACCCTGTTAGATAGGAGATTTCTTGATTAATAGAGCTGAATAGACAACCTTATCTAACAGGGTGAAGAGGAGGGGGAATATGATATTATAGAAAAACATTAAAAGGGGAGCATTTCCCCCCTTTCACCTAACCTCTTTATATGTTTAAAAATACTATAATTTTAACCCATTGTCAATTTTTGAAGAAAATAAACCCCATATATCACCGCCCTAAAGGACGGGGCTTTTTTTTATCTTCAGATTTGAAATTGCCTTCATCCCAAGTCTAAAACCTGGGGCTTTCGGGATTATACAGGGTAAATAAAATTCATAATTATCATGTTCAAAATTATCATAAATCGTTCATATTTGTCATATATTTTCCAGAATTGTTACAAAAGTTGGAGGAAAATACGTCGAATGAATACCTCAAAACCCCCCCTTTCTAACAGGGTTTACTCACTATTGAACCCAATTAATTCCATTTGGTATGCTTTTTGCTTATTTTAATTACCAAAACCATCTTAATCAGGAGTGATTAATAATGCCCAAAAAGGTTTTAATTGTCGATGATGAAGAGATGATTCGAAAATTTTTAAGACTCTATTTGGTCAATTGGGGTTATGAGGTAATAGAGGCAGCAGATGGAGAGCAGGCAATTGACGAATTGGAGAAAGATCATTTTGACCTTCTCATCTGCGATATCCTGATGCCAAAAAAGAATGGTTGGGAGTTATTAAAGGAGGTCCGATCGAATCCAAGAACCAGTAACATCCCAGTGATTGTTCTGACTGCTAAGAATGGGGACACTGATATGTTGAAAGGATATACCTTAGGTGCCAATTATTACATGACCAAACCCTTCACTAATACCAAGGCTCAACTCCTCTACGGGATTCAATTGATGTTTGGAAAAAATTCCGAATCACTGAGGAAACCTGAAGGGAAAATAGGGTAAAAAAAATGAGTCCCGCTACGATCTTCGATATCATCCATGAGATTAACAACCCTCTCAGCGGGATTATTGGAATAACGGAAGTTGCTCTGGAAGAGGAAGATGGTTTAAAAAACAAAAGTTATTTAATGGATATCCTGTATTGTGCTCAAAGAATAAATGAAATTGTAGGAGGATTAAGATCACAATCTCTAATCGCAAAGAAAGGAGAACAGATCCTTATTGATATCAATGAAATCCTTGAGGATTCCCTGAAGTTGGCCCAAATGGCGATCAGGAACACCCAAGTGGAGGTGATCAAAAGATTCCAAGCTGTTGAAAAGATAAAAGCAAACATCGGTGAGATTCAAGAGGTATTTACCAATTTGATCACCAATGCATTTCAAGCAATGAATGGAAAAAAGGGAACGCTCATCCTTTCCACCCGATCTTTAAAGAGTTCGGTCGAGGTAAAAGTAAGTGATAATGGTCCAGGGATTCCACAGAAATATCTCAAAAAAATTTTCGATCCTTTCTTCACCACAAAAGACTCCGGTAAGGGGATGGGTCTCGGCTTAAATATCGTCAACCGAATTGTGACCAAGTATAAGGGAACGATTGGTGTCGAAAGCAAAGGAGGAGTGGGAACCACTTTTACCATTAAATTTCATTGCTGTCCAAGATAACTGAGTAGTCTATAATCACCCCTTGAAATCATTGGCATTTTGGACAAGGTTTTTGCTTTTTGAAATCCAGGTTCCTCCTATAAAGATGCTGTCCGAATTAACTGAAACAGAATCGCAATTGTTCGAGTTCATAAGGAATCGGTGGTGTATCGTAAGGTTTATTGAGCCAGACCCAAAGATCTCGGTGAGTAAAGAGATTCATTCGTAATAGGGCTACGAGATTGGAAAGGGACCAATTAAATTGGGAACGAAGTTGAAGGAACCGCAGGATCAGCATCGCAATCAATGCTGTCCAAATCTGGATCTTGACGGCATTGGGACTGGTCCCGACAAAGGTCTTGATCTTAAGGTTCTGCTTCAGGGCTTTGAAGAAGATCTCTATTTGCCAACGGTCTTTGTAGATCGCAGCAATGGTCGTGGCTCCCAATCTCAGCTGATTGGTCAAGAACACCAGGATCTCCTTTTTGTCTGGGTCAAAGACCTCGATTCGTCTCAAAGGATAGGGGCACTTCTGCCGGGCTTTCGGGTCTTTGAACTCGATGAGTTCGTCCTTAAGGATATTTCGGTTTTGAGGAACCTCCTTCTCTCCGACGACTTCATACAGGGCGTTCTCTTTCATACGGGTGACAACGTAGACGCCTTCGGCGGTCCATCGACCAAACAAGGCATAGTCGTTGTACGCCCGATCATCGACCACGATGGTCCCGGGATCGAAATGAAACTGACGAGCGACCCTAACATCTGAGACATTGCCTTCGGTGATGACGGCAAAGGAAGGGAGATAGCCATCGTGATCCAGAAGAAGATGGAGTTTGATAGCTCCTTTGGTCTGTCTGAATTTGGCCCAATCAAACATTTCCAGACACAAATCAATGGTGCTCGAATCCATGCTGATCAATTTGTTCTTAAACCGGAACTTTTTCTTCCCAATGACTTGGACACGGCATCGCTCAAAGAGCTGAAGGAAAACCTGTTCATAGAGCTCCCACGGGCGGTGCTCATTGGCATAAGCCAGGGTGGAATGGCTTGGAGCGGTAATACCTAGTATAACGTTTCATTAAAATATTTACATAAATAAGAAGTTTTGGTATATTGATTTCCAAAACGATTGGAGGGAATCAATATGCCAAAGAAGAGCCAAAAAGCAAA
Source organism: Thermodesulfobacteriota bacterium (assembly GCA_040756085.1). Classification (GTDB taxonomy): domain Bacteria; phylum Desulfobacterota; class BSN033; order BSN033; family UBA1163; genus JBFMAE01. The sequence continues at coordinate 7,009 of JBFMAE010000257.1, forward strand.
GTTGATTTTGTCTCCAGAG
>JBFMAE010000258.1:0-14888 GCA_040756085.1 Thermodesulfobacteriota bacterium
GTGTCAGGGAAAAGACTCCAGAGGCTGAATTCCTCGAGAAAGTCTTGGGAATCATACTTGAGAGCAGGGGAGGGGAATCTGCCTATCTCTGTGGAAGAGGGTAGAGTAGAGAGCTGGCGTAGTGGCAAAGGCTCTATCTCCAGCTCCCCCTCGTCAAACCGTACATTCGGCTTTCCCAAATAAGGCTTTCCGATTATCTTCTTCCAGTGGCTTTCGCAGTCTGAGTCCACGGAGCAGTCGTCGGTATCTTGTATAACCCCAAGATACCTCTCTACTCCTCCCTCTCTCTCCTCGATAGCCTCAAAGGTCAACCCATCTACCCCACTGGCCCCTTTGTTCGCCTTGACAAGCCGGTATGCGTGACTCAGCCTGCCTGCCGCAGGCAGGGATGTCTCGCCGATACACCTTGTCATAGAGGAGATAAAACCTGAAGTTCGGCTCCTGCTTGGCCTTCCGGTATAGTTTCCTCTGAAGTTCCCGGATTTTATCTGGAGTTTCCAGCATCTCGCAACCTCCTCTTCTTCCCTCCTTCGGAAACTGATAAAAGCATTGCCCCTTCCCTCTCCCAAGGTTTTGCTCTCCTTGAGATCCAAACGGTACTATGGGCAACTCCGACTCCCTTGCAGACCGAGCGAAATTTCGTCACCTTATATTCACCCGTTGCTGTCCTGCACAGCATCTGCAAGGGTCTCCCGTGCTACCCCATATGGCTTCCCCTGCGTGTCACCCCTGCCTGCGGCAGGCAGGCCTGCTACCCCGAGAGTCCATCTGTCGGTTCTGGCAGTTATCGTTAGGACAGATGTTCCAGCCTTCCCCTCCTGACAATAGAATCGGCAACTCCATTTCCATTTACGAGGCTACTTATAGGTTCGCTTCCGCTGCAACCCGCAGGTTTGCTCGGCTCACTCTATGAGCCTTTGTCAGGGAACTTAGTGTCTCAGGTTACCCTTTACACCTCCCTCAAGCTACGTGGGCGAACTGCCGAATTCCCACGGCCAGACTTTAACTGGCAAGTCATATGTTCTACACGGCATACGGTCAGGTCTTGAAATGTGAATTAAAGTGGATGTGGGGTCATGTCTTAAATTATAAGATTCTCAATCAAAGAGCGTCATCCATAAAAAAGTTTGCCCTGCTGTGGAGCGTAGCGCATAGGGTTGAGATTGAGGCGCAAAGCTCATTGGAAAAAACTCAAACTGAGGCTCCGGTGTCGCGCCTACACTATTCACAGTTAAAATGAATGGGGTCAAATTTTCAAAATTCGATTTTCAGATTCTCCTGGCGAAACCTTCCGCGCTCAAATAGAGATAAGAATGAGAATTGTTGGGGTCTCTGATCTCCCCTATTGCCAGAGATAAAGGGTGAAGGGCGAAATCCCTTAAAATTTGACTTACACGTAAATATGTGTAAAAATGTAATCGAAATCGATTAACGGAGGGTAAGACATGGAAAAGCAAAATATCACCCTATCGCTGCCCAAGGATATATTGAAAAAAGGAAAATTGCTGGCTGCCAAGAAGGGAATTTCTTTAAATGAGATGGTTCGGGAACTGCTCCAGAAGGATGTGGAGAATGAGTTGGAGTATCAGACTTCTGCGGAACGTGAGATAAAACGGATGAAGGAGGGGATGCGACTTGGCACCAAGGGAAAGATTTCTTGGAAGAGAGATCAATTACACCAGAGGTAAGTTCTTCATTGATACCAACATTTTAGTTTATGCTTATGATTCGAGTGCAGGTAAAAAATGGAAGGCCTCTTCAGAAATCGTTTCCATCCTATGGACACATCGTACCGGCATCCTCAGTACACAAGTACTCCAGGAACTCTTTGTAAGTTTAACCCAAAAAGTTAAGAATACGATTTTCCCTGAGACAGCAAGGGAGATTATCTCTTCCCTCCTCCATTGGCCCCTGGTTGTGAACGATGGGAAAAATATTCTTCGGGCCATCGATTTACAATTAAAATACCAATTTTCTTTTTGGGATAGTCTAATCCTTCAAGCTGCTATTATATCTAAGGCAGAGTTTCTTCTCTCGGAAGACTTCCGACACGAACAGGTTATAGAATCCGTTATTGTTTTGAACCCATTTTCGGAATAAAATAAGTTCAATATTGACAGAAATAATGAGAAGCAAGGCGCATAGAGCATAGTGACAGTAATTGGAGATGGGTTCTTATTTCCCAATAATGTTTATGGCCGAGATATCTCCGGCGAAACCTTCCGCGTCCTGAAGGAAAAGGAGGAAAGGCAGTACGGCGAATACCGCACCCACCGCCTCGTTTTGGGGACATGGGATAAATTGGCATGAGATTTGAGATAAAAAATGAAACGATTTTTAAGATTATGAATATATACAAGAGTTCAATATAGTATGGCAGAATGAAAAGCAGTATAATATTAAAGCAAGGAATATTCAATGACTACTAATGAGGAACCATTTTTAATAGCAAGAACACCTCTCAACGTTGAAGTCAGAACAACGACTGGATACTGGGATTACCTTATCACGATGAAACATCCGGTAATGAAAGGCAAGGAGGATATGGTGAAAGCTGCCCTACAATTTCCAGATGAGATTAGACAGAGCAAGACCGATAAAGATGTTTTTCTTTATTATAAGCAGTTTGATAAACTATATTGTGTAGTTGTTAAACACATTGGCATGGAAGGCTTTTTGATTACTGCTTATCCAACCGATAAGGTGAAGGAAGGAGATTCAATATGGACAAGGTAGTTGTTTACTATCATAAGGAGTCGGATACACTTGATATATGGTTCGGCAATCCCGAGGATGAATTCATGTGCGAAGAAGCGGGAGAAGGAATTATCCTGAAGAAAGATAAGAATGGGAAGACGATCGGAATTGAAAAACTTTATGTCAGCAAAACGGTCGGTATTGACAAGCCCCTGCCAGTGGAATTGGTAGTAGCTTAAGTTGGACTGCACAGTGAACTTCCGGTATCAGGTCTATACTATTCACAACTTTCTTACTTAAAAATTGGCCAAGATTTCCCTGGCGAAACCTTCCGAGTCCTAAAGGAAAAATAAGAAAAACAATATGGCGAATACCGCCCAAGATGCTTGGTTTTGGAGTTTAGAATTGGGATCGCCCATAAATAATTAAATATTGAAAGCGGGAATATAATATCAGAGGGTTTTGGCCGGAAAACAAGTAAATAAGAAATTAATCATGCCCCATTTCTCTTTGGCCTCTCTCACTCTATAAAATGTCCAGGAATTTTTCTATCAAATCGTTGGATGGGGGAACTTCAAATTGATAAAAATATTTGACATTCTTTTTACCGTATGATAATCATTTTGAAAAAATTTGAAGGAGGAAACCTATGTTAAATAAGATTAATTATTCCATCCTGTTTGGAGTCATCTTCATCGTTCTCCTTTCCTTTTTAAGTGGATGTGCAAAGCCACCCACCAAGGAAATGGAACAGGCAGAAAAGGCCATCACCGAGGCAACACAGAAAGAGGCAAACCTTTACGTACAGGACATCTTCACAAAAGCAGAGGATTCCCTGAAAAAGGCAAAAGACCTTATTAGTCAGAAGAAATATAAGGAGGCTAAAAAGGCAGCAGAGGAAGTGGCATCTCTTGCTCAACAGGCCATCTCTCAGGTGGAACCGAATAAGGCAAAGATGAAAATAGAGGTTGAGCAGATGATTCCAGACACCCAGAAGGCAATCGATGAACTGAAAACTCTGATTGCAAAATCGATCAAGAAAAAACCTCTTGAGGAACAGAAAGAGCTCCAAGGGATGATTGGAAAGTGGGAAATAGACATGGTCAACATCAAAAATATCTTACAGACTCAAAAAATATGGCTGGCATACGATGAATTAAAGACGATGAAAGAGCAAATCCTCGCTAAAAAAGAAGGGTTGACTGCTTCAACTGATATAAAGACAGAGAAAAAATAGCGAAAAAGTCCGGGATTGGGGCTAATATGAAGACCGTTATAATTGTCATCATTTTGTTGATTGCTGCCATTGCAGGAGCTGGGTATTATGGCCTGCCAATCCTTATTGAAAAAGAGACCTCCGGACTTAAGTCTGAAATTCATGATGTGAAGGAGAGAATTCAAAAAATAGAGGATTTCATCAAAAAGGAGGAGGAAGCGAGAAAGGTGGGGCAATTACCTTCTGATGCGGATATCCAGAGAATCATCAAAACGGTGAATACACTTTTTTCAAAGGCGACCTCCCTCGAAGAATCTTTAAAAAGAGAATTTTCCTCGGTTCAAGAGACGGTAAAAAAACAAGGAACGGTCACCGAAGAGGCGTTAAAGAACCAAACCGAGACCATGGATAAATCCCTGAAGGAGATTCAATCCAGGATTCAGAAGATTATGTTCGATGCGGCCATGGCAACCGTCAGAGGCCACATTTTAAAGGTTCAGGTTGAATTGAAATCCAAAAATTTAGGGACCGCAAAAACCGAACTTGATTTAATCCATCAAATATTCGAGAAGACAAAAATGGGGGCTTCTGATGAAGAAAAAAAGACCATTGAAGGACTCCAAGGAGCCCTTAAAAAAGCAAAAGATGAGATGGATATGAATCTACCTGCTGCCATTAACCGAATCGATCTTTTATGGCATGAGATGGGCAAATTAATTAGAAAAGGTTGAAAAGGTTTTTTTCTCCCAACTTCTTCTTTCGGGAAATTCTCTTTCGAAATTATAATTTTTTAATATCTCGAAATGTAGCAGAATGCTACGGTTTGGGGTATCTTTCCTCAAACCTTTCTACTCTATTTTTTAGATTAATCCACATCATTCCTTGTTAATTTAAATAGTTAGGGATTTGGCATCATATTTGCCCTCTTAAGGGTAATAAATAGAGGTTTGTTTTCTCGAATAGTGTGATTTCTAATCACCCCCTTTTACTTGCCGGTCTGGGAATAATGGATGAATTTTTAAGATGGGTCGAAAGGATGAGCCGCCATTTAAAAAATTGAGAGGTGAAAATATGGACATTAAAAAAGCTTACCAAGAAAAAATGGAGGCTCAATTGAGGGAATGGGCTGCCAAGATTGATGGATTGAAAGCGAAGGCTGATAAAGCCAAAGCGGAGGCCAAAATAAAATATTATGGCCAGATTTTAGAGTTACGGATCAAGCAAGAAGTGGCACGACAGAAGTTGCACGAACTCAGGGAATCGGGAGATGAAGCCTGGGAGGAACTCAAAGTCGGGGTGGATAGGGCTTTGGGTGATCTGAAGGGGTCCTTGAATCGTGCAGTTTCCCGGTTCAAGAAAAAATAGTCATACTGGAGGGGTAACCTTCCTATGGATCTGTTGTCGAAAGATGAATTAAGGACCCTTATGGAGAAACTTGAGGGGCCATGTGTCTCTATTTTTATGCCCACGTACCGCACCTCACCAGAAACAAAACAGAATACAATTCGATTCAAAAATCTGCTCCGAGGGGCTGAAGAACGCCTGAGGGCATATGGTCTTCGAATGGTAGAAGTGAAGAAATTATTGAAACCAGCCAAGGCACTTATTAAAGACAGTATTTTCTGGCAGTACCAGAGAGACGGATTGGCGGCATTTATTTCTCCTGAAGTGTTTCGCTATTATCGGCTCCCACTCCATTTTGAAGAATTGTTAGTGGTGACAAATCGATTCCACATCAAACCTCTTCTTAACCTCTTCAGCAATGATGCGAGGTTTTATATCCTGGCCCTCAGTCAAAATAGGGTCAGATTGTTTGAATGCACACGGAGAAGTGTGAATGAAGTGAATTTGAAAGGAGTACCCAGAAGCCTCGGGGAAGCCCTTAAATATGCTGAACCAGAGAAACAGCTTCAATTTCATACCCGGACTCCGAAGGGAACAGGGGTAAGGGCAGCCATTTTTCATGGTCAAGGGGTGGGGATCGACGATAACAAAGACAATATCCTTAGATACTTTCGCCAGATCGATCATGGATTACGGGAGTTGCTTCGAGAAGAACGGGCACCGGTTGTCCTGGCAGGGGTCGAATATCTCCTTCCGATCTACCGAGAAGCCAATACCTTTTTCCATCTGATGGATAATGGAATTGTGGGGAATCCTGAAGGCGTGAGGGTAGAAGAACTCCATGAGCAGGCCTGGGGCATTGTGGAACCTTACTATTTAAAGGAACAACAAGAGGCTGCCGCTCAATATCGGCAATGGACAGGGAGTGAACGTGCTTCCAATGATATCAAATTGATCATTCCGGCTTCTTATGATGGGCAAGTTGATCTCCTCTTTGTCGCAGTTGGCATCCAACAATGGGGCACCTATGATCCAGAGACCTTAACCGTTCATTTACACCCGGAAGCAGAGCCTGGAGATGAGGATCTATTGGATTTCGCAGCGATAAATACTTTCTTGAACGGAGGAAGGGTTTATGCGGTTGAACCAGAAAAGATTCCTGATAAGGCACCCCTGGGTGCTCTGTTTCGCTATTGATTCATACCATTTCAAATCGCCTTCAACAGCAATCGACTCACCAATGAGGTCAGCCCCAAATTAGGGGAAATCATCTTCTGGATCCTAATGATTGTTTATGCCGTTCTCATTCTGACCCCATTGATGTTGCTCTTACGATTACCAAAGTCTCTGATGCCTCCCAAGAGTGCTGTCTAATGCCCTCTGGGAAGCTTCCAAGGACAAGGCTGGGGGCGCTTTTTCAGGTGCAGTCTGTTTTTCAAATATGAGAAATATGGTCTGGTTCCTCTTTCTTCTCGTCTCTCCTTTTATAAAGCCTGTCGAGGAAGTCCTTGGCGAGTTCCCTTCCTCCCCATCCAAAGGCAACGGCCAGGGCCAGAACAATACCGCCAAACGTAATGGAGAAGGCAGCCACGATCACCTTCTCTGCGATTCCCAAATGATAGAGAGCCATCGTCAAAGAAAGAATAATGATGAACCATCGGACAGAACGGCTGAGAAGCTTGGCTGATTCCATCTGGGCATTGACTGCTCCAATCAATGCGGCCTGGCCTAAAAAGATGGCGATCAAATAGCCAATCACCAGAATGAGAATCGCAGCAAAAAGGTGCGGGAGGTAATTGAAGAACTGGGCGATGAAGTTCTGGGTGGCTGCCACTTCGAGGGCATTGATTCCCAGGATGAGAGTGATGAGAATGATGACCCAGTAGAAGAACCGGCTCACCAGACTGGCAGGGGAATAGGCCATCCCCCCCTTGGAGAGAACATGGGTCAACCCCCATCGTTCACTCACCCTGTCGAATTGAATCGCTTTCAGAAAGCGAAAAAGAACCGTTTTAAAGATCCAGGCGATGAGAAATCCGACGATGAGAATCGTGATCATCGCCAGCAGATTGGGTAAGAAGGTGATCACCTTTCCCAAAAATTTATTGAAAGAATCTAAAATGGCAGTCCTCCAAATTTCTCCCATAGCCCTCACCTCTTCTTTCTTCCTCCCTTTTCTCCTCCTGACGCCTGCCACCGTTAGGCAGCCTGGACAGAGCAGGCAGGCCGTCCTTGAAGTCGGGATGAGTTAAAGGTTATTTCCTCTTTTCCCATCGCTCGATGAGATAAGGTTTCATCTCCTCAAAAACCCGGCAAAGGGATTCTATCTTTTCTTCAACCTCCTTGGCAGAACTCTCCTGATTTTCCTTAACGAATGAAGCCACTTTCCCGAGATAAAGTGGGATGATCGATTTCAATAGGTGTTCGCGATGAATCGGTCCCCTGTGATAAGCTATGGAGAAGTCATACATCATACGGACCCATAGGTCTTGGGGAAATGAGAATCCTTCATTCGATAATCGTGCAATGGATTCGAGCCAGAGGGCGGTCTCGGGGGGCAATACCTTTCTCCAGATCTCCATCAGGTCCTTGACCCCTAATCGAAAGTTTCCTATCATCCGTTCTACATTCACAGGGATAGGCTCCAGTCCTACCTCATAATGAAAACCAAAGGTGGGAACGGGTTGTGATTCTTTAACCTTTTTCCAGAGATGTTGATATTCGCCCATCAAGCCATACACCGAAGAGACCACCTGAGTGAACATGGGTCCCAAATCGCTCCCGGGGTCTTTGGCATCGTGGATTTTAGCCCCCAGGTAGGATTGACATACCTTATATCCTTCTGCAATGGCGAGGGTCGTCATCCAGATATCAATCCCAAATCGGGCCACATCGGTTTCCCACACATCCTTGGTTAAGTAGAATTTCGCCAATTTCCCGGAAAACCCGAAATCCCCTCCGATCGGTTGACGAATCCTCTTTCCATATAAAGCCCGGGTCAGTGGATAGACAATACTATTGGTGATGGTTCCATCAAATTTATGTCGGGCATAAAGAGGGGAAACATAGTCAAATCCCTCCTCATAAACCGGCCTGAGGAGAAGCTCCATCCATTCCGGAGTAATCGATCTCAAATCCGAATCGACCACTGCACAGGCCTTTGCATTCAGGAATTGGGTGGCATCGAAGATGGTTCGAAAGGAACTCCCCTTTCCTGGAATCCCATGGTAGGGAGTAACAACCTTCTGAATGGCATGAACGGGGTGAGAAGTGAGAATGGTCTTATAATCTTCTATCTGGACCCTTTTCACCTCCTCTTGCGTCCCATCGGTTGAGCCACCATCGGAATTCATCAAAACGGCCTTTGCCTTTGGAAAGTATTTAGCAAGACCAGCCATAATGGCCCGCACCACATGGCCGATGGTTCGGACATTATTGTAACTCGGAATTCCGATTAATATATCGACCTCTTTAACCTCTTCAAGCTGCTTCCGAATGGATTGTTCCACCGATTCTTTCCTCTTTTAAATCCACCGATCTTCCTGCGGATTTAATCTGTGAGATAGATAGGGGATGATGATCGCTTCTCTCATAGCTCTTTGGGTTTGTTCCCCTCTCGATAATGTTTAGTCTCCAGATTCTCGATTTCCTTATGTAACTTTTTCACCCGAAGGGAGGCACGGATGGCTCTGGGGATCCAGAAGAGGAGGGTTATGAGAACACCTAACCCGAAGGACCCTAAGATGGTGTAGATCAGAGAAGTTTCAAATCTCCACATGAGAAATTTCATCTCTACAGGAGTTGCAGTCGAATTCTGCACTGCGAAGATGGCGATACCAATGACGACTAATAAAGCCAACCAGTAAAAGAACTGCATCTGCTTTTCCTCCTTTTCATGAATTAAATTTCATAGGGATTCGAAAAGAAGGAATCGAAAATGTCAGTCAGAAGTTGATTGACCGTCTGCTCCATCCGCTCCGGTGTCAGCCTCGCCACGGTCATCTCCCTCTCCACCTCCACGTTCCGTGTAAACACCCTCCCCTCCTTCTTCACCCCTAAATGAATCACAAAATGAACCACAGTCTGCACACTTGTCCGAAATAGAGAAGTCCTCCCTTCCGTCCAAAACTTCTTAATTTCGATCATTAAAACTGAATCAGCCTCCATCCCCCTCAAAGACTCAGGCTTCCCATCCCAATTCGAAACAGTTACCACCCCCACCCCATACCGGGAAAAAGCCTGAGAAAGAGTATCCATCATCGCTTTTTCCAGCGGAAAAGGATCGCTTTTAAAATGACTCGAAATCCCACGAAGAGGAGTGTGGATGCCAATATATAAGGTGTCCGGCCGTTCATCTCTGAAAGGAGCAATACCAAGCGTGGGCCCCACCTTCTGCTGAAGGGATGAAAATTCTTTTACGGGTTGATACTTAAGAGAAAGAGAATAAGTCCCCGCCCTTGCACAGCTAAAAATGAAGAAACTCAAAAAAAAGATTGTTATCCAATGAAGAAAAGGTTTCACAGGTGATCCTCCTCATCTAAATTTTAAGCTCTTTTAATAAGCATAGCATTGCCTCATTCCAGACCTGAGGTCCTGTGCCTTCGAACCATGTCAGATTTTTAATGGGTACCTCAGCTGGAATCCCTTCTTTCTCTTTGAGAAAAACCGGATGATCCACAGCGAGTAACATAGGCAAGTCATTCAGGCTATCCCCAATTCCTACCGTTGAGATAGAAAAAAATTCGTTCTCATATAATTCTTTCAAAATCTCCACCGCTCTCCCTTTGTCGTTTTTTCCGAGGATGTGGTGAAATTTCCCTCCCCAGACATAATTCATTCCCTTTCCTTCGATCTTTCCTTTTACGATCTCGATTTCTTTCTCTCCCCCTTCAATCAGAAAAGGTTCATCATATTCCCTATTTTTCGCAAACTGAGCCTCTTTCAGACTCAATCCGCAAAGGGAGGTAAGTTCATCCTCCGTAAGATCAGAGAATCCCTTGATTGAGATCCCTGTCTCTTTTTTAATCGAATTTAAAACCTCAATGATCAAAAGATAAAAGGTGCCCAATTCTAAAACGAAATATTCCTCCGATTCTCTATCATAAGGAAACGGAAAAGAAAAGTATCCCTTGGGAACGAACACGGCACCCCCATTTTCTGAAATGAAGGGATGATCGTTTTCCAATTTTTTTCGATAAAGTTCGATCTCAGCCCTGGTTTTACTGCTTGCAAGAACAAGCGGGATACCCTTCTGTCGGATGACCCGGAGGGTCGGTAAGGCCGGCTCAAAGGAATAGGACTTCCGATCAAGTAACGTCCCATCAAGATCCGTAAAGATCACAAGCTTAGGTGTTGTCATCATCGACTGCATTTTTCAACCTCTCTAAAAAGTCAGGGATGGCAGAGGTGACCCGGCTCCAATTGGGGATGAGAGGAATGCTAAGAGGATCCTCCACAAAGGCCTTGCTGGCCAGTTCAATGCCCCTGGTAAAGGTGTCGACGGCCACCCCCTCCTCATGGCGATCGAAATCGAGGCCGTTGATGGCAGCATCATCATGATACTTCGTGATCGTCTCGTGCGCAGTTCTCAGGTAAGTCGCCTTCAAGGTCTTGAGCAGGCTATCTGATAGATCGATCCCCTCACTGGCCAGGTTACGGAAAAGGTTCTTTGCAATATCAATCGACATTCTCAAAAGCCCCTGACCAGGATCATCGGGTGAGAGTTCCTGGTGTTTATGTTCATAATTGTCTGTCAAATCGACCTGACATATCCGTCTTAATGAACAGTTGCGAAAGACCTCCGATAAAACACCCACCTCTAGACCCCAATCCCATGGGATCCGGTTGATCCGTGCAAGGTCCGTGATCATCGAAAATTCCCCTGCCAAGGGATATCGGAAACTGTCCAGATAGACTAAAAAGGGAAGGTATCCTAACAGCCGCTCCAAAGAGCGGAGCAGAGGGGTCACAAAGAGCCGGGTCACCCTTCCATGCATCTTATTCGTCACCCGGCTATAGTATCCTTTACAGAATTCATATCCCAGATTGGGGTTGACCACCGGGTAGCATAAACGGGCTAAAAATTCCCGATCGTAACTGAGGATATCACAATCATGAAGAACGATGACCTTACTCTTTTCACTGGCCAGGACATAACCAAAAGCCATCCAGGTGGAGCGTCCTTTCCCATCTTCACCTGCTGAGATGTCATTCTTGTTCAGGATATCGTAAAGGGATCGAACCCTTTCTCCGTCATTCCAGACGATGATCGTCTCCTGAGGTAGAACCGAGAAGAACTCCCTGGCGTGATCGAACTCTTGTTGGTCTGCCTTTCCCAGGGTGATGATGACCTGGTTGACGTATTTGACCTTCATCATCTCGGAAACGATGGTTTTTAGGGCCTTTTCCTTCAATTCCGAATAAAGGGAAGGAAGAACCAGGGCAATCGGATTGTATTTCGAATAGAACTCCAGCTCCATTTCCATCCGTTCCAGGTTCACCTTTTTAAACCGATGAAAGGTGGTAATCACCCCAGGTTGAAAGAAGTCCCCCATAGATCTTCTCCTTTCTAAAGTACCTTCCTGTTATTGTTTTTCTTCGCCCCGAACCTTCTTTTCTACCCGATCCAGAATATCTGCTGTTTTCTCCCGAAGCGATTCCCCTAATGTGGAGAGGGTTTCCACCTGCTTTTTCATTTCCGTGAGGCCCAGAGACGAAAGGGCATCCACCTTCGTTTTCATCTCATTCAATCCCCCGGTCCTTTTCAATGCCCAGATAGATAATATCAAAGCAATGACTGCGAAAACAAGAGCTATCCATTCCATCGATGACGTCCCTCCTTTTCTTCAGATTGGTTTGAGAGTAAACAATCCCCTCTTTTTACCCCTTTACCCCGTTGGATAATAAATATCCTACGGGGTTTATGGCGGGGATGGTATAGATAAAATTTCAATTCCTTACAGAAAGGACGGGATTAAAGCCCCGACCCGTTAGAATTTTTAGCAAACCCCCTCAGAAATCTACTCCCCCCGAGGGGTAGCGGCATCCTCTCAGGGAGACTTATTTCTAACGGGGTTTACTCCCATTGAATGGAGATAACTTTTTGACTTCCCGATACGATTTTAACTTGGGACCTTTTCCGATCTGCCTTGAAACTGGCCTCCAGATGATACATTCCAGGTGAAAGATCAATAAAAAGCCAGGGTCCATTTGAAACCGTTGTTAAAATTGAATTACCTTTCTGATCGAATAGCTTCACAATTACATCGGAGAGATACTCCCCCTTCTTGTTTGAGAACATCAACTTTAATGAGTACGCCTTTCCCATCTCTTTTAGGATCTCTCTCTACCGCTGACCCACCCCACCGCTCAGCAAGGCGATCCCTCCTTCTCTTCCTTTTTTAAAAAAATCCTCTTCTGCGGAATAAATGGAAAAGGCAAAGACGATCACTAAAAACACGATGATTGGAATCAATGAGCATCTCCATCTTTTCATACCATTCAATCCCCCTCTCGTTTTTAAAAGTTTGATGCTACCCCCTAAAGATCCTTTATCAACTTCTTGATACCTTCGGTCTGAGGTAATTTCGGGAAATAGTAATCGATCCATTTCTTATATTCGCTGGGACATTGGAAAAAGGTAGAGAACCCAATCCATGGAATATCTGGATATTGCTCTTTTAGATGTTCAAAGCTCTCCTTGATAAATCTTTTCTGTCTCAATTCCAAAATGATGAGATCCGGTTTGATCTCTCCCCTTTTTGCCAATGCCTCGTCAATGCTCTCTGCGGTCACGACTTGGTATCCCTCTTCTGATAATTCTTCCTGAAGAAGAAATTTCCAGCTCTCAGAATGATCAATATAGAGGATCGTTTTTATCATAATTTCCCCTCATCTTCTATGAATGTTCCTATCCTTTCCCCAGATGAAGTTAAAAAGTTAAAACCATTTCTTAATCCCTCACCATTTTTTCTTTTGCGGAGACCATCTGATTCACCAATGTCCTTAAGTTATTTAAAAGGATTGGCTTTTCTAAATAGGCCGTAGCCCCTCTCTCAAATACCTTCCGATGAACATCTTCACTCCCAAAAGCTGTGATCACAATGATGGGAACTTCAGGCTGAAGTTTTTTTATTCTTGGGAGAATATCTAATCCCGACAAGCCAGGCATCCGAATATCAGTGATAATAAGATCGAATGGCTCCTTGACAAGTTTTCGAAAAGCTTCAGATCCCTTATCTGCCGAATCTATCTCAAACCCTTCCTCTTTAAAAAAATCTCTCAACAAAGACCTCATCTCGTCATCGTCTTCTATGATCAATATCTTAGCAATACGGTTGGAAAATTCTGAACGTTTCATATCTGATTTTTTTAAATAAATTAGCAAATGAAATGCCAATTAAGGGAAAAGTAAAATTCTATTTATTTCAATAGATTAAGGGATTGAGGGATATTTGGACATGGATATAAGTAGGGTAAAATGGAACAGCCTGTGGCAAAATGGGTCAATAGTGTTCAGTAGGTTATTATTTTCTTTGAAATCTTAATTAGAGTGTTATCCGATGGTAAGGAAAAAAACCAGGTAGGGAAAAACCAGGACAACCAATAACAATGTGTTAAATTTTAAACTACAGGGCTATCTACCCATAATATTTTTATTTTTTCCCTGCTTTTGGAGGACTGACAATTGCCTCACCGTCCAAAACCAGTGTGCCATCCTGATTGACACACGTGGTTTTAAGCCGGACACGGTTCTTTTCTCCCAAAATCTCCTCTACCTCAGCCCGAGCTATGATTGTGTCGCCAATTCGAACCGGAGCCATAAAAATAAGTTCCTGCCTAACATAAATTGTTCCAGGGCCTGGAAGTTTATTCCCCAGGATTGCCGAGATCAATCCCCCCAGCAGCATGCCGTGGGCGATCCTGGTTTTAAAAAAAGTCTTTGCAGCGTAAGTCTCGTTGATGTGAGCCGGATTAAGATCACCGGTTATCCCTGCGTAAAGGTAGACATCCGATTCAGAAATCGTTTTGGCAAATTCGGCCGTATCACCTACTTTCAGTTCACCAATTGTCTTTCCAATCATAATAATCCCCTTCGGTGTTTATTTATTTAGAACCATGACCTGTGGCTCCAGATATCTGACTTCAAGTCCTTCATATCCTCTTTAAGCATCAGGTAGAGGGAGGCATTCTGGATGGCCAAACCGCCTTGATGGGCCAGAGCAATGACCAGCATGATTTCATCTTCAGTGAATTCCCTCGGCACTCCACTATAAAGTCTCATTACACCAATCACTTCTTCCTTCGCCTTAATGGGGACACATAGAATAGACATGATCCCTTCTTCTTCCTTTTCCTTTCTATATTGTACCCCTTGATCTGTTGCTGCATTCGTAACCACCACAGGTTTCCCTTTAAGGGCTTCGGTAATGCTTTTTTCAGCGGATATGGGACCTTTGTTTAAATATTTTTCGCTCAGACCATAGCTGGCAACAAGTTTTAATGTCTCTCTTTTCTCATCCAACAAGCGCACAGAAACAGCCTTCATCCCGAAGGCCCTTGCAATCTCCTCTGACATGATACGCATGATCTCCTTCACGTCGAGTGTAGAATTGATGTGAGCGGCCAGGTC
>JBFMAE010000259.1:0-6116 GCA_040756085.1 Thermodesulfobacteriota bacterium
AACACCCCTCGTTTTCCGACTCCACCCCTCCGGTCATTTAGATGTCTCCTAATTGCTCAGAAAATAAAAAAGAATAGCACGAATGACAGCGAATGACACGAATAGGTTTTATTCGTGAAATTCGTTCGCAGTGATCATTTTCATCATTCGTGGGTGCCCTCTGGGCATGATGGATTATTTAGGGAATAAAAGTCCTTGGTTTAAGGGTTAGGCAAAACCTGCCTGCTCTGCCTACCGCAGTCAGGAACAAGGAGGGAGGATTCATCCTGTTAGATAAAAGATTTCATCCGAAGACAGTTCAAATAACCAGCTTTATATAACAGGGTAAAGGTGGGGAATAATTAAGGGTTGAAAAAAGCAATTGAAATGATTATACTTAATTAGAAATTAAAGGGAAAAGGAGTTTGATATCGATGAAGGATTCTGATTCTAAAGTTCCAGACCAGAAAGAGCTGGAGAAGGAGCTGAACGAATATCTAGGTAAAAAGTACGGGGACCGGATCCGATTGGTTGTCCCCATGCTCTTTCCCAAACCCCAGGCGGATGAGGTTTCAAAGGAAGAGAAAGAACCTGGGGAAGGGAAGAAGAAAATTCATTTCGACCTGAAGCCGGAGGAGTTGGAGGCCTTCCTCAATGACTACATCATCCGGCAGGAAAACGCAAAAGAGATCCTTTCCACCAAAATCTGCACTCACTTCAATCGGATCAAGTTCACGGAATTGACCGGGGGGCGAAATCGATATGAAGGGGTGGGACATATCAAGAACAATATCCTGATGATCGGTCCCACCGGGGTGGGGAAGACCTATCTGATAAAATTGATTGCAAAAAAGATTGGAGTGCCCTTTGTGAAGGGAGATGCGACGAAGTTCAGTGAGACCGGATATGTAGGAGGGGATGTGGAGGACCTCGTCCGGGATCTGGTTTATGAAGCCAATGGAGATATTGAACTGGCTCAGTATGGGATCATTTACATCGATGAGATCGATAAGATCGCCTCATCCAATAACCTCATTGGACCGGATGTTTCCAGGACAGGGGTCC
Source organism: Thermodesulfobacteriota bacterium (assembly GCA_040756085.1). GTDB lineage: Bacteria > Desulfobacterota > BSN033 > BSN033 > UBA1163 > JBFMAE01. The sequence goes on from JBFMAE010000259.1 coordinate 1,045, forward strand.
AGAGGGCCCTGCTTAAACCGATGGAAGAAACAGAAGTGGACCTCAAAGTTCCCCATGACCCGATCTCTCAACTGGAGGCGATTGAACACTACCGGAAGACCGGGAAGAGGGAGAAGCGAACGATCAATACCAAATATATTCTCTTCATCATGAGCGGAGCCTTCAATGGTCTGGAAGAAATAACCAAGAAACGTTTGAACCGGGAGGGAATCGGTTTCGGGGCTGAGATCCGTTCGAAGGACGAACGGGCCGAGTATCTCAAACAGGTGAAGGCAGAGGACCTCATGAACTTTGGGTTTGAATCGGAGTTTATCGGAAGACTTCCGGTGGTGGCTGTCTTTGAGAAGCTGGAGATTGACGACCTATATGCGATACTAAAAAATCCCAATAATCCCATCATCCTTGGAAAGAAGAAGGATTTCAAATCCTACGGGATTGATATCCAGTTCGAAGAGGATGCCCTTTATGAGTTGGCGGTAAAGGCTTATGAGGAGAAGACCGGAGCGAGGGGATTGGTCAGTGCAGTGGAAAGGGTTCTCCTCAAATTTGAAAAACGACTTCCCTCCACCGATATCCCGAAATTTGTCGTCACCTGCTCCGTGGTGGAAAATCCGGACCGGGAGTTGGAGTGGTTACTCCAGAACCCTTCTAACCCGGAGATGCTGAAAAGATTTGAGATGCTCCTCTCCCGGGAGAGGATGGCCTTGAAAGAATCTGTCCTGAATAGAGAGACAGAATTTAAAAAACGTTATGGGATGGTCTTGCCGGAGAGCAGGATCGATCTCATCGCCGATCGGATGATCGAGAAAGGGTATGATGTCAATACCGTCTTCGAAGAGGTGGTAGAGATTCAACGGCAGGTGGAAGAGTTTGAAAGGGATTTTCAAAGACGCAATGGGATTAACCTCCAATTTAGCGAGGAGGCCCTTAACAGGATTACGGAGATTGCCCTTGAGGAGGATGGAAAGGGGATAGCGATCTGTTCGCGACTCTTAAAGGATTATGAGCATGGGATGAGATTGATCCGCGATAAGATAGGGCGAAAAGAATTCCTCATCACAAAAGAGGCGATCGATGACCCAGAGGGATATCTTAACCGGATCATCCGTGAGATCTATAGCAGGCAGTCGGACCAAAGAATTGAGGGTCAGGAATAATGGCAATCAGAGATTATTATGAGATTTTAGGCGTCAGCAAGAATGCCAGCGACGAAGAGCTGAAGCGGGCCTATCGGAAACTGGCGATGAAATATCATCCGGACAGGAACCCTAACAAAAAAGAGGCAGAGGAACGCTTCAAGGAAATCAACGAGGCATATGCTGTCCTGAGTGATAAGGAGAAAAGAAGGCAATACGACACCTTTGGTGCGGATGGATTCCGACAACGGTTTACTCAGGAGGACATCTTTCGGGGATTCGATTTTGACGAGATTTTGTCAGGCCTTTTCGGAGGAAGGGGTAAACGCGAGTTCAGATTTGGAGGAAGAGGCGGCTTCGATTTTGGGGACTTATTCGGCGGGCCATATGGTTACCAGAATATGGGCCGAATGCCCCAGAGGGGAGAAGATATCCTCTACGAATTAAGCATCTCATTGGAGGAAGCAGCCTTCGGTGGAGAGAAGAGGATTTCCTATCGGAAGAATGGGAAGGTGGGAGAGGTCTCTGTGAAAATACCACGAGGCATTGCCTCGGGGAAGAAGTTGAGACTCGCTGGAAAAGGGATGGAAGGTAAAAACAGTGGTCCTCCAGGTGATCTGTATCTCCAAATTTCCATCCGGGAACATCCTATCTTCGGTCGAGAAGGAGACGACCTCATTGTGGAGAAAGAGATTAATTTTTCAGAAGCGGTTCTGGGGACGACCATCGAGGTTCCCACCCTTGAGGGGATGAAGAAAGTGAAAGTTCCCCCGGGAACACAAAGCCACACAAAGATGCGATTGAAAGGCCTCGGTATCCCCCATTTCCAGACAGAGGGCAGAGGGGATGAATATGTCAAGGTGATTGTCAAGGTTCCCCAAAAAGTGACTGAAAAGATAAAAGGATTGATCCAGGAGCTCGCCAAAGAAGGCATCTGAGTCAAATTCTATTGAATTTTAGATTTGAACTTTTACCTCTTAATTCATAATTCATAACTCCATAAGTTCCCTCAAAGTTGACTTTTCTTCTAATCTAATAGAAAATAAACAACTGTAAATTCTGGTCCATCAATAGGAAGGGGGAGATCATGGTAGATAAAATCTTTGAAGAGGTTCCTTTGGAACGGTTAAGGTGGAGATGTGACCCTGATACATTGCCCTTCGAGAGTACAGAGGCCATCGAACCTTGTCAGGAGGTCATCGGCCAGGAGAGAGGTTTGGAAGCGATCCGGGTAGGAGTGGATATTAACAGTATCGGATATAACATCTTTGTCACTGGCCTGACAGGGACGGGACGTTTTACCACGATCAAATGCGTTCTGGAAGAGATCGATGTGAAGGGAAAGATTCTCAATGATCTCTATTATGTCAACAACTTTAAGAATCCGGATATGCCAAAGATGCTCATCCTTCCTGCGGGAGAGGGAAATGCCTTCAAGAAAGAGATGGAGACCCTGATCGAATCCTTGAAGAAGAAAATTCCTCTTATCTTCGAGAACGAAACCTACCTCAATAAAAAGAAAGAGGTCGTTGAGAGATTTCGGAATAGGCAGGCTGAAATATTCAGGGAGTTTGAGAAGAAAGTGAATCAAGAAGGCTTTAACCTGGTCCAGATTCAGATGGGCCCTTATTCTCGTCCCGGCATCCTCCCCGTCGTTGAAGGAAATCCTGTCAATATTGAGCAGTTGGAGACGATGGTGGAAGAGAATAAGTTCTCCAAAGAGGATCTGGAAAAGATTAAGGAGAAGCAGACGGAGTTGATTAACGAATTGGAGAGCATCTTTAAGGAAACACGGAAATCGGAGAAAGAGATCAAGGAAAAGCTTACATCCTTAGACAATGAGGTGATCTCTCCGGTGGTCAGAGATTCGATCTCGGACATAAAGGAGAAATTTGATCATGAAAAGATCCACCGCTATCTGGACGAAGTCAAGGAGGATATTTTAGCGAATCTCAATCGTTTCAGAGAAAAGGAAGAGCCTCCTCCCTCTCCCCTCCCGGGATTGGTCCTTCCTCAGGCGGTTGATTCGTTTATCGAATACCAGGTCAATGTATTGGTGGACAATTCGGAGACGAAGGGAGCACCGATCATTGTGGAGACGACGCCCAACTATCGAAATCTTTTTGGGACCATCGAACGGGTGGTTGACCGTTCTGGAATCTGGAAGACCGACTTCACCCATATCAAAGCAGGCTCCTTTTTAAGGGCGAATGGAGGGTATCTGGTCTTCAACGCCCTGGATGCCCTCGTGGAGCCAGGGGTTTGGCCCGCTTTGAAACGGACATTGAAAAATCAGGTGATGGAGGTTCAGACGTACGATCCCTTTTACCTTTTTGCCACCTCTGCCCTCAAGCCGGAACCCATTGAATGCAATACGAAAGTCATCATGATTGGAGATTCCTACCTTTACCACCTTCTTTACAATTTAGACGATGATTTCAAAAAGATTTTTAAAATCAAAGCAGACTTCGATTCAGTGATGAACAAGGATGAGAAAAAGATCCACCAGTATGCCTCTTTTATCCGGAAGATCTGTGACGAGGATAAGTTGAGGCCCTTCGATAAGACAGGGATCGCCGCTGTGGTGGAGCACGGGGTGAGAATGACGGGAAGGCAGAAGAAACTTTCAACACGTTTTCACCTCATTGCCGATCTCCTGAGGGAGGCCAATTACTGGGCGGTGAAGGATGGAAGTGATGTGGTGAAGGAATTCCATGTAGATAAGGCGGTTGAGAGAAAGGTCTATCGCTTGAATCTCATCGAGGAGAAGATTCAGGAGATGATCGATGAGGGAACCATTCTGATCGATTCCGACGGGAAGGTCGTGGGTCAGGTCAATGGCCTCTCCATCTATAATCTGGGAGATTATATGTTCGGCAAACCCTCCCGGATCACGGCCAAGACTTCTATGGGCAAGGCCGGGATCATCAATATTGAGAGGGAAGCCGAGATGAGCGGGCCCACCCATAACAAAGGGGTCTATATCCTCGCCGGATATCTCAGAGGGAAATATGCCCAGGATAAGCCGATCAATATGAGCGCCAGCATCTGCTTTGAACAGTCCTACAGCGGAATCGACGGAGACAGTGCCTCCTCCACAGAGATTTATGCTCTGCTTTCAAGTCTCTCTGGATTTCCCCTCCGGCAGGACATCGCTGTGACCGGCTCGGTCAATCAAAAAGGAGAAATTCAACCCATCGGGGGTGTCAATGAGAAGATCGAAGGATTCTTCGACGTCTGTAAGGCAAAGGGGTTGACAGGAAAACAGGGGGTGATGATTCCCCATCTCAATATCGATGACTTGATGTTGAGAAAGGATGTAGTGGAAGCGGTGAAGGAAGGAAAATTCCATATCTACCCTGTCAAGGCCATTGATCAGGGGATTGAGATTCTTACCGGTGTGGAGGCGGGAGAAAGACTGGAGGATGGCCGTTTTAAAGAAGGGACCGTGAATGACCTGGTGGATAAGAAACTGCGAGAGCTGGGAACGAAGATAAAAGAATTTGAAGGAGCCGGAGAGGAGGCTAAAGAGGAGAAGAAGAGAAAGAAGGGAAAATCCTCCTGCCATGGATAGAATCGTTCTCAACCAAAAAGTTGATATCGGCAAAGAAGTTCTGATCGAAGGGCCTCCTCTGGAGGCCCTTCGATTTCAGGGTGGCCGTGTGGGAATCCTCGTCACCTTAACCGACTCTGAAGGGAATGACTTCAGAGGAAGGGTCCTTCGTCTCTCCAAAGCCGAGGCTTCTATTGCTATCACCTTGGTGGGGATTCTTCAGTACGAACTCGGGGATTTGAATTAAATTCAATTTCACTCTTGTCCAAATTAGATTTTTTACCACAGAGTCACAGAGTACACAGAGAATGTATTTTCTATTTGGCGGTGAGGTACCCGCCAAATAAAAAGCCTTCTGGCCTTTCAGACCACGTCCTTTCCTG
>JBFMAE010000260.1:0-4060 GCA_040756085.1 Thermodesulfobacteriota bacterium
TCCCAGCATATTACAAAGGCCACCTTTTGTGAAAACGCGTTTTACCCATAAAATAACTAACAAAGCCGCATTGGACAGGTTTGGAAGCATCCCTGTCTGATAGGATTTATGCAACAACAGGGTATAGTGAAGTTATTTATTGGGATAATACATTGGTAAAAGAGAAAACAAAATCCCCTACTCTGTCGATGAGATTCGGATTGTCAAGATTTTTCTCGATGGTTTTCACAATGGCGCTTCCCACAATGACACCATCTGCAAACCGACTGACCGCCTTTGCCTGCTCTGGGTTGGAAATGCCGAAACCAACAGCCACCGGCTTTTTGCTTTGCTCCTTTATCCTCCAGACTCCCAATCGAAGCCCTTCCGGTAACTTCTCCCTCATTCCAGTACCCCCGGTGTTAGAGGCATAATAAATAAAACCGCTACTGAACCGACTCACCCATTCTATTTGCCTTATTGAGCTGTTTGGGGCAATAAGAAAGATGGTATCCAATCCTGATTTCCTGGCTTCTTTCATCCACATACCTGCCTCTTCCGGGGAAAGATCGGGGATGACCACTCCATCAATTCCACATCGCTTACAATCTTCGGCGAAATTTTTTAATCCATAATAGAAAACGGGATTAAGATACGTCATGAGGACAAGGGGAGTAGAAATTCCTTTCAGTCTTTCCGTAAGTTGAAATACCTCTCTCAGACTGATGCCATTTTTCAAAGCACGTTGGTGAGCACTCCGAATAGTCGGACCATCTGCAAGCGGATCTGAACAAGGAACACCCAACTCGATGAGGTCTACTCCACTCTCAACCATTTTTAGGATTAGAAGCTCTGTGGTCTTGAGATCAGCGTCACCAGCAATGATGAATGGAATCAAAGCAACCCGACCCATATTTTTCAATCTTTCGAATGTGTGATCGATTCTGCTCATCACTCAACTCCCGTTCTGGAAATGACCGGTTACCTCCTCTTATCCGTCCTTCTTATCTGCTTTTCTGACTTCCTTTACAAAATCGATCATTTTTAATAAATCTTTCCGCCCTGGAACCTTTTCCACACCCGAGCAAACATCCACTCCAAACGGTCTTACTTTATTGATAGCTTCTCCAACGTTGTCCGGGTTTAATCCTCCTGAGAGAATAAAGTTTCTATTCTCTTTTGCTTTTAGTGCGATCTCCCATGGAAAAGGATTCCCCGTCCCACCCACTTGCACAGGATTATATGTTTCCAGAAGGATGGAGACATCATGATATTTTTCCATATCTTTTAGGCTCTCTAAATCTCTTATATGAATAGCCTTGAACACCGGATGAAAGAATTTCAGACAATATTCAAGAGACTCTTCTCCATGAAATTGAAGGGCATTGAGGCTGCAATATTCACCCACTCGCAGAACTTCCTCTGGATCTTCATTCACAAATACCCCCACTTTTAAAAGGGTTTTGGGAAGAGCCAAAATGATCTTCTTCGCAACGTCAGGCCCAATCCTTCTCAAGCTGGGAGCGAAGATAAAGCCCAGTGCATCAACTCTCAGGGAAGCGGCCTTCAAACCATCTTCTAAGTTAGTGATCCCGCAGATCTTGATCCAAGTCATATCTTTACCTCCTCCCACCCCTGCCTGCGGCAGGCAGGCTCACCCTCATCCTCAGGAGACTGTGTCATAATTAACCAGAGACTATTTCCGTTGCAACACGGAACAGGCGGTCGGGTGACGAGGCTTTAGAGCGGAAACCTTTCATTGCTCAGCTTCGGGGCTCCAAGTCCATGAAAAGACTCCCATTTCCAAGAAGGCCGATTACCCATAACTTTTAACGACCGCATTCTAAAACTGGGGAACCTGACTGCCTGTTCCGGCGGAATCCACCCTCCACCATAATTGCGCCGCAGTCTCCAGAGGGGGAGGGATGGGTGGGGGTGGTCATCTCTTGAGAAGCTCCCTGATCTTTGAGGCTGGATCGGAAGTACGCATCAGGGCCTCCCCTACCAGAATTCCATCGACTCCTGCTTCTCTGAGAAGTCTCACGTCTTCTGAACCCTTTATCCCACTTTCACTGATCACCTTTGTCCCTGAAGGGATCTCTTTCATTAGTCGAAAGGTGGTCCTTAAATCAACCTCAAGGGTTCTTAGGTCTCGATTATTAATTCCGATCAATGAAAGACCGAGGGTTGAGATTTTTTCGATATCGTTCTCGTCGTGGACTTCCACCAAAGGGATCATGTGAAGGTCCCACGTCAATTCCACAAAATCCTTCAGTTGTTTTCGATCAAGGAGGGCCGCAATAAGCAAAATGGCATCCGCACCTGAAACCCGGCCTTCATAAATCTGAAAGGGATCAAGAATGAAATCCTTTTGAAGAACAGGTAGGGATGTTTCCTCTTTTACCTGACCAAGATAAGATAATTTCCCGTTGAAGAAATGAGCCTCCGTAAGAACCGAGATAGCACAGGCTCCTCCTGCTTCATATTGGGAGGCGATCCGGCGTGGATCCACACCCTCTTTGATCACTCCGAGAGAAGGTGAAGCAAATTTTATCTCCGCAACGAGGGCCATCGGAATAGGCTTAGAAATGGCATCCATAAGATTTCGTGGTGGAGGGAGGAGGGGAATCATTTCCTCCATCTCTTTCTGGCTTGTTCGATATTTCCTCGCCGAAATCTCTTCCTTTTTTGCCTTTATCACCTTTTCCAAAAACATCTCTCATCACCTCATATGGTTCGAAAATTGAATGAACTCTTTGAGTTTCTTTATTGCCATGCCTGAATCAATGGACTCCTTGGCCATTTCCATTCCATCTTGGAGAGCCGAAACCTTCTCTGCTGCCGTAAACACAGCGGCCGCATTCAAAAGTATCACGTCCCTCGAAGCCCCTGGTTCACCCAATAAGACCTTCAGTAAGATTTTGGCATTCTCCTCGGGTGTCCCACCCTGGATCTCTTCCAATCCGGCTCTTTTTAGCCCTACCATTTCCGGTTCCATCTGGTAGTTTAGAATTACTCCATCCTTGAGCTGGGAGATAGTTGTCTTTCCAGTAATACTGATTTCATCGCAGTGGTCTTCTCCGTGAACAACGAAAGCCGCTTTACTCCCTAAGTTTCTCAACACTTCGGCCACCGGCCGGATTAGATCTTCGCGATTGACGCCTAAGAGCTGTATATTTGCTCCAGCAGGGTTGGTCAGGGGACCTAAAATATTGAAGATCGTGCGAATACCGATCTCTTTGCGAGGCGCCATTGAATATTTCATCGCCGGATGAAACAAAGGAGCGAAGAGAAAAGCCAAGCCAACCTCCTGCAAACACGCCTGAACTCTTTCCGGTGGGAGATGGATATTCACCCCTAAAGCCTCAAAAACATCGGCGCTACCGCATCGGCTAGAAACCGAGCGATTGCCATGCTTTGCCACAATGAGTCCGCCCCCAGCTGCCACCAATGCCACGCCAGTGGAAATATTGAAAGTATTCTTTCCGTCTCCGCCGGTCCCACAGGTATCCACAACCCATTCCCCATCCCTTGTCCCGATGCGCATAGCCTTGGCCCTCATTACCTTAGCCGCACCGGTGATCTCATCCACGGTTTCCCCTTTTAAACTGAGGCCGGTAATGAATGAACCAATCTGGGCAGGCGTGGCTGTACCGGTCATGATTTCATCCATGGTTTTTTCCATCTCAATTTCTGTAAGGTCAATTCTTCTGGCCACCTTTGCAATAGCCTCTTTAATCATCATCCTATTCCTCCGTTCGTTTTCTCAGTCCCCTGGTGACGTTTTAAACATCCAAGTTTATTGAAGTGAAACATACCGTTTTAATGGCGATCAGGGGACTTCCTCTTTATGGTGCATCTTTAATAACTCCCGGGAGATAATCATCTTCTGGATGTTAGAGGTTCCCTCCAAATATTCCATGCCTCGGGCGTCTGCGCTCAGCTGGTTGACCAAATCATTCCTGAAGTAACCTCTTCCTCCCATCAATATCTGTGCCTTGGTAGCCACATCCATAACCACCTGCGAGGCAAATAGTTTAGCCTGAGAAGAACTCACCCGATAGTATGGCGTGCCAAATTG
>JBFMAE010000261.1:0-15462 GCA_040756085.1 Thermodesulfobacteriota bacterium
ATCGAATTTCGATTGTCTTCCTCCTGTCTTTTGACCTGAGAGATTATCCCTCGACAAATTCGGGATTTATCCCCTTCGGTGTCCAACCCTACGATAAAAACTCAGGATATACCCTGAGTCCCGCGAAGCGCGGGATCGAAGGGTTGGATCTTTCCAGGATTTAACCCGTTACAGTCCTTTTGCCTGAGAGTTTCGTCCCGAATCCTTCAGAATTTGCCCCTTCGGCGCCCCTTTGATCAGGGGTCTCTCCTGTAACCTAATTTAAATTTTGTTCCAATTACAAATGCATGTCAAGAAGAATTTAAGATCAACTGAAATTAAATTCTTCTCAGGACCAGATCGATCACCAGTTACAATGCCTTAAGCAATCCAGTCCGATCATTAAAGGCCTCAATGAGTCGGTCAATTTCACTCGCCTGCTTGTGGATGCTCTCCCAATAGTCGGAATCATACCACTGTGAATCCAGTTCCGAAAGTTCCTTGCCTTGCTGTTCGACCCAGGTAAAATATTTCAAATTATGAATCCGGCGTCTGTCATAATAACTGAGCTCATGCATATAATCCGTTGACATCCCCATGAGATAACGATGGTAGTCTTTGCACGCTTCCATTTCCGAATAAGGGCCATTGGCCTCCTGTAATTCCTTCAATCGAGTTCTGTAGAGGTTCATAGAATCGGTCCAAACCGTTATCACGATATCGTGCTTGGTCATTTCATAATACTTGGCAAATTTGATGGCACACAGTAAATTGCCAATGCTCGATATTCCAAGAAGGGGAAGTTTGGAAATGATCTCCTCCTGCACGCCCTGTTTTTCTAAATATTTCCAGCCCATGGGTTCATTGAAGAGCCGGATGAGATTCATGCAAGCACGGTCGTCCACCGCAATGACTATGTCGGTATTTTTAACATTATGGATCCAGGGGATATGTTTATCGCCGATTCCTTCAATTCGATGCCCCCCGTAACCGCAGAGCAAGAGGGTAGGGCATTGAAGGGCTTCGCCAGCAACGATTTTACTTTGTGGAAACACTTCTTTTAAATAATCTCCAGCTCCCAGAGTGCCTGCTGAGCCGGTCTGAGAGATAAAACCGGCTAATCGGTCATCAGCAGACATCACCTTACAGAGAACCTCTTCAATCGCATGGCCTGTAATTTCGTAGTGCCAAAGATGGTTTCCAAATTCTTCAAATTGATTAAATATAAAGATGTCCTGACGCGCCTTTTTCAGTTCCCAGCATTTGTCAAATATCTCTTTGACATTACTCTCGCAGCCATGGGTGGCGATGACCTCCCCCGCTACCCTGGATAGCCATTCAAAACGTTCTTTGCTCATTCCTTCGGGTAGGATGGCTATCGATTCGCACCCCAGCAGGGTTGCATCATACGCTCCTCCACGGCAGAAATTACCCGTGGAGGGCCAGACCGCTTTTTGATAGGTTGGGTCGAATTGTCCGGTAACGAGCCGGGGAACCAGGCATCCGAAAGTGGCTCCCACTTTGTGAGAACCTGTAGGGAACCATTTCCCGACAAGAGCGATGATTCGGGCATTGACTCCTGAGATTTCAGATGGGATCTCAATCGTATTGACCTCCCCGAATCTTCCGCCAAAATCGATCGGTTCATTCTTCCAGGTGATTCGAAAAAGGTTGTATGGATGAATGTCCCAGAGTTCAATCTCTCTTAACTTTTTCCTTATTTTTTCGGGTATTAATTCTGGGTTCCTCTGCTGACGAAATGTCGGGATAATGATGTTTCGCTCTCGAGCCCGATCTATGGTTCGTTTGAGCTGATCTTCATTTACGGTCAAGTCAATCATTTGGAATTTCCTCCATTGAAAAGATGAACCCGAGTGAGGGGGTGTTCAGCGTATCACCTCTCGACCATGATGGAGAAAGAGAATGGACCCGTTGCAAGAAATGGTTTATCTCTCCCTCTTATGCAAGCTGGGGAGGTGATCGCTTAGAGCGGCCTCTACGGCTTCCAGACTGGCACGGATACGTTGCGGTTTGCCAACCGTTTGCATTACCGCACGGATATCCTTCAGGCCACTGCCGGTGGCAAGGATCACGATGCGCTCGTCAGATTTGACCAGACCTGTATGGACGGCTTTCACCAACCCTGCATAGGAAGAGGCCCCGGCCGGCTCAGCAAATACCCCGCAACCACGGGCCAGGGATGGAATGGCTTTAAGAATCTCTTCATCGGTTACAGTTATAAAAGCCCCTCCAGTTTCTCTGACAGCCCGGAGGGCCTTGATCCGGTCCCGGGGCAGACCCGCAGCCATGCTATCAGCGATCGTTCTTACCTCAATGGGCTTTATTTCAGAAGGATCCATACCATCTTTCCAGGCATGATAGAGGGCGGCGGAGCCAGATGCCTGTACTCCGATCAGCCGTGGCATTCGTTTGATCCAGCCCAATGCGGACAGATCTTTTAACCCTTTATGGAGTCCACCGATGATGCAGCCATCTCCGACAGGAATAAAGATGGAATCGGGTGCCTCCCACTCTAATTGTTCATAAATCTCGAAGAGGGCCGTCTTCTTTCCCTCGGTCATGTAAGGGTTGTATCCAGTATTACGGATGTACCAACCATGCACATGAGCGGCTTCCAGACAGAGATCGAAGGCATCATCATAGGTTCCCTCGACCAGTAATACCGTTGAGTCGAAAACCATCAATTGGGCGATCTTTGCTTCAGGCGCCGATGCGGGCACAAAGATCACATTGGACATGCCGATACTGGCGCACAGGCCCGAAAGCGCTGCGGCTGCATTGCCAGTACTTGCTGTTGTGATCACCTCCGCCCCGACCTCATGGGCCTTCACAATAGCGATCGCACTGGCTCGATCCTTGAATGAGGCTGTGGGTTGACGGCTCTCGTCTTTAACCCATAGGTGATGCAGCCCCAGGGTTGCAGCCAAGCGTGGAGCATAGTAGAGGGGGGTCCAACCCACCTTCAAGGGTGGAACCGGGGAGGAGGGTTCGATAGGCAATAGAGCCTGATACCGCCAGAGGGTATCTTCTGTGCTCTCCTTCAAGGCCGTGGGGGAAATTTTTGAAGCGATGAAATCGTAATCATACTGAACGTCGAGGATGCCCTCATTGCCGTGTTTAGGACAAATGTACCGAACTTCATCCAGCTTATATTCATGACCACACAGGAGACATTTTAAATGTTTGACGTGTTGCATGATCCTTAAAAAATTAAAAACCCACCCGTTTGATATTTTTTTTCTTCATCTCCTCCAGTAGCCGGGCCGGATCTTTAAACCGGGTGTTGATCACCACCGATGCAATAATATAGGGCTTGAACCCGGCTTCTTTGTAGGTGTTGATACGATATTTTTCAAAAACGGTATCCTGAACTTCCCCCTCTTTGCAGGAGACATTGGAAATATCCGCAGGAAGACAGTGCATATAAAGGGCCTGCCCATTTCTGGTCAGTTTCATTTTTTGTTCGGTGCATTCCCAGTTTTTAAACCGAGCATTTTGGGCAAGACATTCCTTCTCCAGTGCTTTAAGACCCTGATCGTCGTAATTTCTAAATAATTCGGTCCGTTTTTCCATCACCGTATACGGTGCCCAGCTCTTGGGGTACACCATGTCAGCGTCTTTAAATGCCTCCTCCATGGAATCAACAATTGTAAAGGAACCACCGCTTTCAGCGGCATTCTTTTTCGCAATGTCTGTCACATCAGGAATCAGGTGATAACCCTCGGGATAAGCGAGGAAAACATTCATTCCGAAACGGGTCATCAGACCGATGATTCCCTGGGGCACGGAGAGGGGTTTGCCGTAGCTCGGTGAATAGGCCCAGGTCATGGCGAGTTTCTTCCCCCTGAGGCTTTCAAGAGAACCAAAAGTGGTTTTGAGGTAGAGCAGATCCGCCATGGACTGAGTGGGATGATCAATGTCAGATTGAAGATTGATCAGGCTGGGCCGCTGATTTAACACACCTGCATTGAATCCGTCATCCAGGGCTTCGGCCACTGCTTCCATATAGGCGTGGCCGGTCCCGAGGTAGATATCATCTCGGATTCCAATCACTTCTGTAAAGAAGGAGATCATATTGGCCGTCTCCCGCACGGTTTCACCGTGGGTCATTTGGGACTTTTCCTCGTCCAGTTCCTGAACCCCAAGGCCTACGAAATTGGCCGCGGATGAAAAAGAGAACCGGGTTCGGGTTGATTTGTCTCTAAAAATAGATACGGCAAGGCCTGAGTCAAAACATCGAGCCGAAATATTATGGGAATGGAAGTACCTTAAGGCCTCGGCAACAGATAATATCTGTTTGATCTCATCTCCGGATTTATCCCAGGAGAGTAAAAAATCGGTCTGAAACAGGTTGGCATCCAATTTTTCTAAGGCTTTTATGATTTTTTGATGTTCCATCCCCCCCCATCTCCATCCAAGATGATTTATATTTGATAGGCATACAATGCGTAAAATGCAGATGCCTTGACCAGATCGTCAATAGGCACTCTCTCATTGGGGGCGTGGGCCAAAACTTCATCACCTGGCCCGAATCCAATGGTCGGGATGCCGTACATGCCGGTAATGGTAACAGCATTGGTGGAGAATGTCCATTTATCCACCTTGGGAGCCCTTCCGAACAGAGATTCGTAGACCTCGACCCCCATTTTTACAGCGGTATGATCCGCCGGGATCTTCCATGTGGGGTAATATTTCTCCATCCCATATCGAAGCCCGGTATAGGCTCTTTCATCATATTGAAGGATCTGAACCTCTGCGTTCACATCTTCTACGATCTCTTCTATTTCGGCCACAGCCGATTCTTTCATCTCTCCCCAGGTCAATCTCCGGTCGACATGGATTTTTGCGTAATCCGCCACCGCACATAAGGAAGGGCTTTTTGAGACAAATTCGGTTATGGTTACAGAGCCTTTCCCAAGAAAGGCATCGGTTTTCAGCTTTTCATTGAGGGCTTTGATATCGAGGCAGGCTTTGGAAGCCATGTAAATGGCATTTTCCCCTCTTTCCGGGGCCGACCCGTGAGCCGAAACCCCACGAAAAGTCACCTCAATTTCCATTCTCCCCCTATGGCCGCGGTGGATATTGCAGTTGGTAGGTTCGGTACAGATTACAATATCCGGCTTAATCTTATCTTCTTCGATAATATATTTCCAGCAGAGGCCATCACAGTCCTCTTCCATCACGCTGCCCACAAAATAAACGGTTAGATCTTTATCAAATCCAAGCTTCATAAGAATTCTTGCTGCGGTGATAAAGCTGGCCGCCCCCCCCTTCTGATCCACCGATCCTCTTCCCAGCACATGGCCGTCTTTGATCTCTCCTGAAAAGGGGTCAAACTCCCAGTTGTCCGCGTTCCCCACATCCACCGTATCCATGTGGCCATCGATGGCCAAAATCTTTTTTCCATTGCCGATGCGACCGATGACATTCCCCAGTCCATCGATCCTCAATTCGTCCAGCTTCAACGGTTCCATCTGGCGTTTGAGTTCCTGCTGGACCGCTTCCTCTTTTGTGCTGAGAGATTTGATCTTGACCAGTTTCGAGAGGTTCTCCGCTGTATCATCCTTATATCTTTCGGCGAGTTCAAGAATCTTATCTGCAAGGATCATTTGCTCTGCCTTAACCTCTCTTCTGAGAACCGATCTCCTCAGCGCGCGCGATGAGGATTCGATGAAATGGGCGATTTAATAATATCCCAGCAGTTTAGGGATGGCCATAGGGATATCCGGGATAAAGGTGATGACGAACAGGGCAATAAATTCCATGACGATGAAAGGCCATATCGCCTTGGAGAGTTGCTCCAGGCTCAATTTGGTGATTCCACAGGCCACAAAGAGGCAGGCTCCCACAGGCGGTGTTGTCAGGGCGATGTTGAGTGAAAAGACCATGATGATTCCGAAATGGAGGGGATGGACCCCGTGGCTCACCGCAAGGGGATGAAGGATGGGGCCTAAGATGATCAGGGCGGCGGCAATGTCCATGAAAAGGCCCACGATGGCCATGAGGATCAGGATCAGGAGCAACAGGATCGTCCTGTCATCGCTGATCGAGACCATGGCCGAGGCCACGGCTTCTGGAATCTTTTCAGAGGCCAGAATCCACCCGCAGATGTTTGCCGTTCCGATAATTAAGAATACGACGCCTGTGGTCATGGCTGTTTTGTAGAAGAGTGCGGGGAAGTCCCGGAGTTTAAGGGTTTTTAAGACGAGGAGACCGATCAGAGCCGCATATCCGACAGCGACGGCTGCGGCCTCTGTCGGCGTGAAGACTCCGGTGAGGATGCCCCCCAGTATGATGACGGGCATTAAAAGAGGGATGATCGCTTCACGGGTCGATTTAAGGGCTCCACGGAGGGAACTCCTGGGCTTTTTTGGGTAGTTCCTTCTTGCCGCAAAATAGGTAGCCATGATCATCAGCAGAAACGCAAGGAGCAGTCCGGTCAGGATTCCGGTGGCAAAGAGTCCGGCGATGGATACATTCATCAGCGAGCCGTAAATGACCATCATGTTGCTCGGAGGGATCGTGGGCCCGATGATGGACGAGGAGGCGGTGATAGCCGCGCTGTAATCGAGTTCATAGCCGTCCTCCACCATGGCAGGGATGAGCATGGTGCCGATGGCCGCGGTGTCCGAGACGGCCGCACCTGTCAGTCCGGCGAAGAAGACACTGGCCACAATATTGGCATGGGCCAATCCGCCTCTCAGATGTCCGACCAGGACATTGGCGAATTGAACGAGACGTTGGGTGATCCCTGCCTTGTTCATCATCTCGCCGGCGAGTATGAAGAAAGGCATGGCCATCAGTGTAAACATGTCCAGGCCTGCGAAGAAGCGCTGGGGAACCATGTTGAAGAGGATGGGGACATCCATTTTAATGAAGACTGCGAGGGCGGCAATTCCAAGGGCAAACCCGATCGGTGTTCCGAGAAGCAGGAGTCCCAAAAAAACAATTCCTATGAAGATAAGCATCTCATCCCTCTAATTCGATGACGCCTTTGACGGGTAAAGCATCTTAAGAATGAGGAAAACGGTTTGAAGCATGGCCAGGAAGCCGGCGATGGGAACCGCCGCCAGAGACCAGATCATGGTGACGCCGAGGAGGGGCGAAAACTGATTCCTTCCACTCATGGCCATGAGGTAGCCGCGCTGGGTCAGGATCCATAGAAAGGCCAGAATGGCCAGATGGACTGAGATGGCCACCCACCGCCGGATATTCGGCGGAAAGGCGTTGACCATCAGGTTGATCCCCACATGTTCCCCCTTCATGATCCCCATGCTCACGGCGAGGGAAGCAGCCCAGATCATCAGGTAGCGGGCTGCTTCCTCTATCCATCCGAGGGGGCTTCCGAGAACATAGCGGAAGATGACACCGAGGATGACGATCAAGGTCATCCCTCCAATGGCGAACATACAGGGAATGGCGGCGATCCTTTCCACGATCCATGCAAGCTTATCAATGGCGTGAAGAAATCCCCTTTGTTCAGGCATCGACTCCATCGACACAAAAACCTCATTTGACCTGGGCCTTCATCTTTTTCTCAGCCACCTCAATCGCCTTTAAAAATTTGTCGGCCCACATCTTGCCTTCCTCTCCCAATTTCTCTGAGATGATCTTCTGGGCGCCAGCGATGGCCAACTTCCTGAACTGGGCGAGTTCATCCGCGCTGGGGGTATAGATCTCCATCTTCTTTGCAATCACCGGCAGGCCCTTGTCCGATGATTCGATAATCCGGTTCAGGCCCCTTCCGGCTATCACAGCGGTTTTGGCGGCATCGAGGACGATCTCCTTTTCCGCTGGGGTTAATCCCTGAAACCATTTATCGTTCATTACCCAGACATAAGGCGCATAGAGATGATTGGTCAGGGTGATATATTTCTGGACCTCGAAAAATTTTGCCGTATTAATAATAGGAACCGGGTTCATCTGGCCATCGACCACTCCTGTTTGAAGGGCCGTATATACTTCCACCCATGCAATGGGAGTGGCTGCACCCCCAAGGGAGTCGATAATTCCCATATGAAGAGGAATAGACATGGTTCGGATTTTTAATCCTTTCATATCCGCAGGAGTTTTAATGGGTCGCTTGGAATTCGAGATCTGAAAGAATCCCCCGGATTCACCAAAACCCAAAACTTTAAACCCGGTCTTTTTCCGGATATCCTCAGCCATCTCCAGGCCGAAAGGTCCGTCATAAACTTCATAGGCCACTGCATAGGAATTGAAGGCGAACGGAAGGTTGGTGACATCGTAGTTTTTATAAAATTGGGCAATACCTGTTCCTGAGGCGATGTAACTTTGAATCACTCCCTGCTGAACCTGCTCCATAGCCTCCCGTTCTTTTCCCAGTACCCCTGCAGGATAGATTTCCACTTTAATGCCCAGATTGGTCCTTGATTCCACCATGTTCTTAAATACGGCAGCGATGGGGGCGGTTGGATTTTCAAAAGGCTCCTGAGGATTTAAATGAGCAAGCTTTAGGACTTTGGCAGAAAATGCGTTTCCAGAAAATATTAACATGACCAGTATGGAAGCAAAGATGGTTAAAATCGTTGAACAAAATAAATTTTTTAACTTCATTTTTCTCCTCCTTACTCAAAATTATTTTAATAATTTATCCTTTCACTCTTATCAGGAAATAAATTTTCACCTCCTTCCTTGTTGAGTTCAATCCAAAAAGAATAGCATTTGTATTTTCTCCCTCCTAAATCCTATTAAAACATGTTGATGTTGAAATGATCAACTTGAGAGAGCAGTTTTGCTATTGAAGCAATCTGAATTATAGAAAAATACCCTTCTCATGCCAATAATAATTTTCTTCGTGAACCTTACCATATTCAACAAATATTTAATTGACAAAAAGTATTTGTCAATAAAAAAATGAGGGGCTGAATCCAAACTTACGTCCTGTCCACTTTACCCCATTCTTACCTCCCCTCAAGTAGGAGGGTTAGGGTGATTAATTTCCTATTTCAACTTTTCTAGTGGAATGTTGATGACCATCTCCATGGCATAGGTGTGTTTTTACTCATTGTTTAAAATGAACATATGTTTCGATACGTTAGAAGGCATCCTTTTCTTTGATAAAGCTCTATGGATCACCAGCCTTTTTTTATCTCTTCCCCTTCTCACCATCCTAATTACTCTGATATTTGGCGATTGATAATCAACGAGCACAACGGGGATCTTTTTACAACCTATCTTTTTCAAAGCCTGCAGTCGATGACGACCATCTAATATTACAAAGGCATTTTATCAACAGCAATGGGCATTTTAAGATTTTAAGAACAGCATCGGGCAGAATCTCATTATTCAAGGCTTCGAGGGAGTCGGATCTGATCTCTTCGTGCTCCTTCAGGTCATCTATTTTAATCATCAGGGTTTCCCATTTTTTACGTCTCATGTCTCATTTCCTATTTTAAAAATTAAGATCCAATAACCTCCTGATTCACCAAATTGGGAGGACGTTTTCCGGTAAGCCCTGCTATCAAGTTCTCTGCTGCCATGGTAGCCATACTAAGACGGGTCTCACGGGAGGCACTTGCAATGTGAGGAGCCAAAACAACATTCTTCATCCCAATGAGCTCAGGTTCGACCTCAGGCTCTCTTTCATAAACATCCAGCCCTGCTCCGGCAATCTTTCCCTCCTTTAATGCCTGGACTAAAGCCTTCTCATCCACCACAGGACCCCGAGAACTATTAAGCAAGATCGCTGTGGGTTTCATTAGCCCCAATTCAGCCCTTGAGATATAGTGCGTGGTCTGAGGCGTCAACGGTACATGAAGTGTCACAAAATCTGCCTCTGCTAGCAAGGTCTTTTTGTCTACAAAACGGGCCCCCAGCTCCTCCTCCAACGATGGAGCAGCTCGAATAACGTCAGTATATAAGATCTGCATCTCAAATCCTTTGGCCCGCTTTGCCACGCGCTGTCCGATGCGTCCGAGTCCACAGATGCCAATGACCTTGTGGTGAACATCGTAGCCGAGAAACTCCATGAGTTTCCAACCTTTCCATTTCAAAGAACGGAAGAATTGATCCGCCTCAACGACTCGCCTTGCGGTAGCAAGAAGCAGTGCCCAGGTGAAGTCTGCCGTGGTATCGTCTAAAACTCCAGGGGTATTGGTTACCATCACTCCCCGACGGGTACATGCCTCAAGATCAATATTATTATACCCGACAGCGACATTGCAGATGATCTTGAGTTCAGGACAATAAGAGAGGAGATTATCATCTATTCGATCCGTGAGCAAAATGATCGCTCCCATCTTATCCCGAAGCCTTTGAATCAGAACAGATGGGGAGAGAGGCGTTTCGCTCTGGTTCCAATCGACCTCGAAATGCTGTCTAACCATAGCCACCACTTCATTAAAGATTTTCTGGCTGATCAAGACCCTTGATTTCATAGGATTTGATACTCCACTTTTTTATGATTCACTCATATCGTTCCGCAACCCTAATATTCTTA
This sequence comes from Thermodesulfobacteriota bacterium, assembly GCA_040756085.1. GTDB lineage: Bacteria > Desulfobacterota > BSN033 > BSN033 > UBA1163 > JBFMAE01. The sequence continues at coordinate 10,463 of JBFMAE010000261.1, forward strand.
ATAAAGATGCTCTCTCTTCTTAAAAAACTGACCGAAACCTTTTTTATCTTGAGAGGCTATTGAAAGTCGCCTCAATCCTTCTTTCAAAGAGTCTGTATCCGTGGCAAAGGAGAGCCGCAAATAATGAAAGCTCTCAGCTCCAATACGACCAAAGGATTTCCGATCCACGGTTGCTACCTGATACTCATATAGCAAAAACATCTGGAAAAGGGTTGAGGGGCTCGTCCTCTGCCTCAGGTCAGGGGGGAGACTCTGAAATGCCTCTATAATCCCAAGATTCTTGCAAACTTCTTCGATGTTTGGGAAAATATAGAAGGCTCCTTTTGGCTTCAGACACCGAATCCCCTTGATCCTATTCAAACCATCGATGACAATACCCCTCCGTTCCTGAAACGTATTCACCATGCTGCGAATAGCATTCTGGCTGAGCGGCGACTCAAGAGCTAAACGAGCACCTTCCTGATTGTAAGGAGGGATACAAGAAAAATAATTGATGTTAAGATTCCTGAAGACCTCGGCCTCTTCAATAGTTGGAAAGAGGGCCCAACCAATCCGACCTCCGGTCCAGGAAAAACTCTTTGAAGCGCCACTGACCAAGATAGTAATCTTCTCCATGCCTGGACATGAGATGATGCTGTGGTGTTTACTTCCATCAAATAGGATATGTTCATACACTTCATCGGAGAAGATACGAATATCATCAGAACATCGCCCTCGAATAACTTGAGCTATTTCTCGAAGTTGTTCTGGAGAAGCCACTCCTCCTGTTGGATTCGATGGGTAGTTGAGAAAGATCATCTTTGTCTTTTCAGTCAGAAGGGGTTGCATATCCTCCCCAGACAGAGAAAAATTCTTTTCCTCTTTGAGATGGATAGGAACGGGTTTAGCTTCTATGTAATGAATAAACGACTCATAGATAGGGAAACCCGGGCTGGGATAGACGATCTCATCTCCTGGATTACAATAGGTTTGTTGACATAAACCGATAGGAGGTTTCGCCCCTGGAAACACGACCACTCGATCAGGGGCCGCCTTAATCCCCCGGGTCTCACTGAAGTGTTTAGCAATTGCCTTTCTGAGCGAAGAAATACCCTGAGGGTCACAGTAATGTGTATTGTCCAGATCGATCTGCCTTTTCACCTCCTCCTTGATAAATTCTGGAACGGGAAAGTCCGGCTCTCCAAGATTACATTTGATCACTCTTTTCCCCTGTTCCTCGATCGCCCTGATTTTGGGGCCAATCTTAAAGGCGTTCTCCGTATCGATCAGCCCTACCCTTTTCGCAAACAGCCCCATGTTCTCCTCCATCTTCGATACAAAAATTTCCCAAAAATAAAAGGAGGAAGGACAATCGAATCCGACCATCCTCCCTCCTGTCTCTTAACCTGAGAGATTATCCCTTCAAAGGCTCGGGATTTTTCCCCTTCGGTGTCCGACCCCTCGGCTATCGCTCAGGGCGGGATCTTTCCAGGATTTAAATAAGTTACAGTCCTTTTGCCTGAGAGTTTCATCCCGAGATCTCGGAACTTGCCCCTTCGGCGCCCCTCCCCCATGGTTCAGGGTCTCTCCTGTAACCCAAAGAATCTATCCTAACTAAAAATTTTTGCCAAAATTTTACCTTTAGTCATGGCGCCATGTTCTCCTTCTCACCCTATCCCATGCTCACTCTCCATGAAAGTGTAAGGGTTTTTATAAGTATTTACCACCAGCTCCATGGCTTCATTCCATGGCTAGCCCTTCTTCGGTACCCATATTCCCTGTTTGAAGAGAATAATAGAAAGAATGGCCAGACTAAACACCATGATGGGAATGAGTGTCCATGTAGGTAGGCCCGACCACATCACGAGAGGAATGCCAATGATCATAGCCAAGATGGCGTATTGCGGTGCCCTAAGTGCAAACTGTCCAAAGATGGCCCCCCACAAGCAAGGAAGCAAGTAGTCGAAGGCTCCTTTGACGCCCTTGGGCAGGAATCCGATGACCACGGTCACGATAATCGCAGCGGCAAGGGTGGCAATGGTAAGGGCCCATTGGGAAGCGACAATCCCGATCGCCCCGATGATCTCCCCTTCTGAGGAACCTTCTTGCACCCCAGCTACCTCTTGGGAGACCGCTGAGACTGGCAGACGCATATTTGAGATGTTCCCTGCAAGGAAGGAGATGTAGGTTCCCGCGATGCCCAGAATCAGGAAGTAGGAGATGGGTTCGATAAACCAGTAAGGAGCAGCAATAGCCGCCGTGGACGCAAAAGCTTTACCAATGGTTGACCACCCCGGCCACACATCAAAGGCAACAAGCAAGTAGAGGGCTGGTAGGAAGATGATCACTGCCTGACCCAGACTGGTCAACAGTCCAATGAGATGAACCTTCGGACCGTATTCATTTTTTATGATAGCCTCCTTTTCTTCCAAGGGAAGAGGGCTCATGCCATGGTATTTTTCTTCGTCCATTTTTCTCACCTCCATCGTATCTGTGGTTTATTTAGGTACGTAATATCTGCGCAACGGCCATACCCACCACAATAGCAATCAGTATAAAGTATTCTTTCATGATGGGCTTCTTGATTCTATCCGACCAGATCAGCCATCCAATCGCTACGACAAATGCTACAATTGTCCCGATAAAAGGTGGTAGAATCCCCTTAACGAGTAGAGGTTTGATCCCGTCAGAGATGAGAAGGCGACCAAAAGCTCCTAACATGATGGCTACGGAGATCACTGCCATCTGCTTCGGCTTACCCTGCCCCATCAGATCTCTCATTTTGGGTAACCAGCGGGTACATACCCCTCCGATAAGTACCCAAGCCACAGAAGCCGTAGCCATAGCCCAGAGGATGGTTGCCAAACCGGTGGAATTCATTCCCTCTCTGGTGAGTTTTACGCCTGCTGCTTCTGCACCTGACCTCGCTGCAACCAATTCGAACATAATCGAACCAACGCCAGCAGATTCCCTTATGAAGGCCACAGCGCCACCCAATGCAATCACGAGTACGGTCATACCGACAAAAATTCCAAGGCAAGGACCAATAGAAGTTATAAGAGCTGCCTTAACGGCCTCTCTCATCGCCCTATCCTTTAATTTCATTTTCAGACCATATTTGCGGGCCTGCCTGTAAATGAGAATTGTTTGAAGCAACGCATTGCCGGCGGTAAGAAAGCCTATAAACCACATGCCAAAACCTGTTGCTTGGTTAAGCCATTCGGGTTCCATCTTAAACACCTCCTTTCGAATTATGCATAACATGCAAAGTACCTGTAATGTTTGATTCCTGCCTCACAATAATGCCACTACAATTTCACCTCCTTTCTTAGTTCTCTCTCAGCCTCTATTACCTCTTTAAATACTCCAGTGCCACGGCAACATTGAGGGCGGTTCCGATTGGGAGAATATCTTCATCGATGTCATACTTGGGATGATGCTGAGGGTAAATTATTCCTTTCTCTTTGCTCTCCACCCCCAAGAAGACAAAGGTGCCCGGAATCTTCTGCAGATAATGTGAAAAGTCTTCAGACCCCATCAGGGGTTTCATTTGTGAAACCTTTTTTTCTCCTAGCATATCCCTTGCTAACTCTACGACAAACGTCGTCACCTCATCATCATTAATGGTTGGGGGAAATGTGCTCATCAGATTGAATTCATAACTTCCCCGCATCGATGAAGTAACCCCATCCAGTATTTCCTTCACTCTTTTGGGAAGATAATCCCTCAAGTCCGGGTTGTGAGATCGAATCGTCCCTCCAAAAGTCGCTGAGTCCGGAATGATGTTGTAAGCTCCTCTTCCTGCCTCCATTTTACAGACGCTGACCACAGCGCTCTCTAAAGGATCCACCTCTCGGCTTACAATTGTCTGCAAAGCGGTAATGGCATTTGCTGTAATTGCAATAGGATCTACTGCGAGGTGTGGTAAACCGCCATGACCTCCCTTTCCTACAATCTTCACATCGAAGAAATCACCTGCCGCCAGGAATGGACCAGGCTTATAGCCAAGAGTACCAAAGCTAAGTGAAGAATAAACGTGCAATGCAAAGATGCAATCCACCCCTTCAAGAACACCTTCCTCAATCATTACCTTTGCTCCGGCGCCGGTTTCTTCTGCAGGTTGGAAGATGAATATTATATTTCCTGTCAGATCTTTTTTACTTTCCGAAAGGATCATCGCCGCGCCCAGAAGCATTGCCGTATGGGCGTCATGACCACAGGCATGCATAACTCCATCATTTTGAGATTTATAGGCTAGCCCCGTTTCCTCTTGGATTGGCAGGGCATCCATATCGGCTCTCAGAGCAATGGTCCTTCCTGGTTTTGAGCCCTTTAGGTATCCTCGTACTCCTGTCCCATTGACCAGAATTTTTGTCTCAATGCCGAGTCCCTTCAGAATCTCTACAACTTTTTTAGTCGTGTTAAACTCTTGAAGGCCTAACTCAGGATGCTGGTGAAAGTCACGACGTAAATCTACGATCTTTTGCCTCAAACCTCCAGCTTTACTTAGAATGTTTTCATAATTTTTCATTTCAAATTACCCCTTTCTTGACATTTAATTTCTCTTTTTAGGCTTCCCAAAATAAAAGGAGGAAGGACAATCAAACTTCAATTGCTTTCCTCCTGTCTTTTGACCTGAGAGATTATCCCTCGACAAAGTCGGGGGGGTTTCCCCGTCGGTGTCCCGCCCTGAGTAAAAGTCGAAAGGGCGGGATCTTTCCAGGATTTAAATAAGTTACAGTCCTTTTGCCTGAGAGTTTCATCCCAATCTCTTTGGGATTTGCCCCTTCGGCGCCCCTTACGGCAAGGAGTCTCTCCTGCAACTTGAAAAATCTCTTACTATAATTCCAAAAAGTTGTCAAGTGTTTTTTTCCTTTTTTAATAAAAATTATTTTAATATATTGATTTTTTAGGTAATTTTTTAAAAAATATTGACAAAATAATAAATTTTGTGTTTAATAATATTTAAGGAGGACTTTTATGAGAATTGATGAATTCAACAGGAAAATAATTCGTAAACT
>JBFMAE010000262.1:0-5007 GCA_040756085.1 Thermodesulfobacteriota bacterium
TGATAATCGAAAGGCTTAACGAAAGTTCCCTTGCCCTGATGGATTTCGATTAGACCCATCATATCTAAGGATCGAAGGGCTTCTCGTAAGGCTGGCCGACTAACGGAAAAAATTGAGGTCAATTCTCGTTCAGTGGGAAGCTTATCACCAGGTTTGAGATTTTTATTAACGATGAGAGACTTGATCTGTTGGGCAATTTCAACAGACTTTCTATATTTTTGAATGGGTTTAAGAGAGGATAAGATATCGTTCATATTATGTTTTTAATTGGTAAGATATTTACATATATATCTATTCTGGTGCTTTATACACCACACTAAAATTCTTGTCAAGAAAAATTTTAGAGAGCTCCGAAAAATTACTACATGCTCTCCTGATTACACGGATTCCTGGACATGTCAGGAACAGGTTTCAAAAGATGATTACGCAGATTTACCTGATTTTTAAATGCTTTTTTTATCTGTAATCTGTTTCTAATTGATATAATCAGGATGGCCTCGTAAAAAGTCTACCAATCTGTCACTCCTGCCCCGTATCAGGTACGGGGTAAACTCCAGTAGGAATCCAGTCTTTTTAAACATTTAGAATTCCACTGGATTCCCGTTCCCCGCTTTCGCGAGGACAAGTTTCACGGGAATGACGATAATGAGCTGAATCGAACTTTTCATGAATCCATCATCAGAGATTTCTATACTCTTTCAGAGATCTCTTTTTGGAAATTTGTAAAAGGTTCCAATTCGAAATTGTTCTGATTTACCCCGACCATCCAGAGAAAGCCCCTGACTTAAGTCAAGAGTATAAAGGGCGATTTTTTCAGCCCTCTCAGAAAGCCACGTGCTTTAGCGCGGGGATGAGCGGGGTTTACCTTGGCATGGTCTTTTGATGAGATCAAGGTAGTGGTGAAGGAGGTGATATCCTTCCATCTTTAACCTGGTGAGATCGTTGTCAACGCAGGGTTTCGCTTCTGCCCGATTTTCATTTCAATGATAACCCTCCAGTTCTCCCTTGGGAAGAATCCATTGAAAATCTTCGGGTGAGATCGTCTCCAGATGTCGGTTGATTGGAAGGGTGAGATGGTTGTTTTCCCTGGAGAAGCCGAGGTTGAAAATAGTCTCCAGTTTCATAAGGCGGTTGGCGATTTCTTCCCACTTTTGGTCGTCTACCGGGCGAACGATGCATGCTTTGTATTGAGCTTCATCCAATCTACTGCTGGGATCGTAGAAAATGGCTTCACCGGCGGAGGCACCCGCCAGGATTTTTGCCCCTTTATATGGAGAGTCCATCCGGCGAAGAATCCCGTCGTTTCCCCGGAAGAGGCCGAGCACGATCACCGATCCACCCATGAATGCCTGACAGAGGTGTTCGTATGCCGTACCGACGATGTTCACCTCCAGTCCAGGACCCCGCGGGTCGCTCACTGCGCAGACCCAACCCCGGTCCACCACATTGCCGAGGATATTGAATGTCCCTCCCTTGGCAGAGTATCCCGTTACCTTTCCCACGTCCCCGTGAATCTCCAGCGTGCCGGAATGCATGACCATTCCTGTAAAATTCTGGGCATGGTCATGGACCCGTACCAGAGCACCCATATTGAATGCGCCACAATACTCCCCAGGGCTTCCATAGATATCGACCGCCGTATCGAAGGTTTGCCCGGAACCCATGCCCATGCCTATGCCTCGCTGGCCTCCCACCCTGTAAACGATGAATTTCCGCCATCCCATCCAATGTGCATGATCGAGGAAGCAGCTCAGAACGAGCAGGGGATCGACTCCTTCAGGCCGAAATCCCCGGGCGTCCACTACTAACACCTGCTCCTTTTCTTCCGGTCCTTCAAGCTTTCCGGCATTGGCGAAGGTGACGCGAACCATTCCATTTCGACCCTTCAGACGATCCAGCACCCCGTCTATATGATCTTTAAGCATATGAAGAAGCGCCCCTCGGTCTTTTTCTCCTGTGTCCCAACCAGGGAGATGGTCATACATCCGGGTCAGTTCCTCGATCGTCCGAGCAACCGGAAAACGATCCGTCATCTTTTCCAGTGCTGATTTAAATTCACCAAATTTCCATCCGGGCAGATGATCCCGGAAGAAGAGGGAGGGGTTGCCTTCAGATTCGGTCTCTTTCCAAGAAACAGGAGAAAGGATTCGCTCCTCCGAAGAAGGAAATGTCCCATGAGGAATATTCAAGGGGCAGCCGAATTTGTCCAGCACCTCGTGGCCTGTGATCCTTCCCTTCTTATCGTAGAACACCCTGCTCACCATGCCCGTGTTGACCGTAAAGTTCAGGGGGGGAACGGTGCTGCGCATCATTCCCAAACGGTAAAGCTCCTGCAAGCCTGCATCGCTTCCCTGTTTTTCAGAGCAGATGATGCTCACAAAGTTCTCTCCATCATCATAGAGCATGGCCACATTGGGACGCAGCAGTGACGGATCGATAATATCCAACCGCTCGATCACCCTTCGATATGGATCGATTCGGCCGCACAGGTACTGGTAGGGACCATCAGGTGCACTCTCCAGCTCCACCTCCTGTATGCGCTCAAAACGTTCTCTGATCTCAGGAGGCAACTGGGTTAGGTTCCATCCTGTCGTTGGGGAGAAGGATTCCACCAGGGCATCGAAGGGATAGTGGAGGTATTGACTGAGCAGATGGAGTTTGAGAGAGGCCACGGCTGTATCGGTCTGGGCAAGGGGTATTAAGTTGAATTGAGACACACGGTTTATCATCGTGCGATAATTTGTCGTTTCACCATTATGGGTCAGTGCCGTATGGAGCTCGGCAAAAGGGTGGGCATTCATCTGGTCGACGACAGACCCGGTAGCCAGCCGTCGGTGGATGACATTGACCGGCGCTTCAGGGAGGTCCCACGGGATTTGACGGCCATCACTCTTCCAGCAGCCGGAGTTCTTGCCGCAAGAGAGGACGGCTGCTTTCTTCTTTTGAAGCTCGGTATAGTTTCCACGTGTGATCCTGCGGGCAAGCCTGTAAATGTATTCGTCCTCGGACTCCTGCAGAAAGGCTATTTGCTCTTTGTAATTTTCAACGGCCAGATCCCGATAGCGAATCGCTCGGGGTGGCCAGACGGGATCGTTCAACAGATCCTCTTCTATAAAGCGGAATAGCTCTTCCCGACGCACACGCACAAAGAACCGGAACACATCACCCGGGTCCTTCTCGCCATAGCATCGGAAATCTTGCTCCTTTCCCTTTTCATCGCGTTTATACGGGATGCGGCATCCCTCCAGATTGCCATCGAACTCATCCAGTTGAAGGCCCTTGAAATATTGCTCCATAATCTCCTGCATGAGCCGCTGGCGTCCAGCGAGAATTTCCTGTCTGGCTCTTTGCCGGATCTCTTCCGGTTCCATGCCCGGATGTTCAGCCATGATCTCCTGTTCGATCTGGGGCTGAAGGGTTCCTTTAATCAGGACATGGAGGGCATAGTGATCCATATGATGGGGATAGCATCCTCCCTTCCAGACACCCACGCCATCCATCCCGCGGTTCGCCATCCGGTCCAGCATCAGGTCCATCACATGGCTCGGGATGAAATGGTTGGAGACAATGGCAGCCACACCGCAATCCGAAGGAGCGTGCACCGGTTCTACCGTCAGAGGTTTTATGACAGGAGCTTCTCCGGATTCTTCCTTTCCCAAAGCGTCTGCCGATGAGATTTCAGCCCGGCGACCGCGACGGTCACGCACCCTCTCTTCAAGAAGGGGCCATTCCATGCAGTCATAGCGTCCCCGGAGTTCCCGGATGTCTTTCATTCCGAGAGCAGCAATGGCCCTTGCGACCTGTGCCTGGAGGATGGCACGGAAGTTAATGATCTGCTGGGTATTCAGCTCCACATTACGTAACAACTGCATCCTGGGTTCAATGGTGGAGATGCCACTCCGGCATCCTGATTCGCAGTTTCGGTCCCGGACACAGCCGATGGCCACAAGGTCTGCGGTACCCAGGACGACCCCGTCAAGCCCCATGGAGATCCCTTTGATCACATCTCCCCATGTGCGGAATCCGCCGCTCCCCATGAAGACGACATAATCCCTTAATCCATCATCCATCAGCTTTTCATGGCAGATGGGGACCGCATACTCCATATGCATTCCCATCTGTCCCTTGATGATGTCGGGGGCTGCACCCGTGCCTCCGCGGGGCCCATCGAGCCAGACCTCGATGACCATCCGGTTGTCCTTGGCGATGCGGGCAAGGCCGGAAACGATAAACTCAATGTCCGGCGATGGTGAAACTTTGATACAGATGGTGGTACGGCGGTTGATCATTCGCACGGCATCGATGAAGGCCTTCACATCCTCAATCGAATAGCAATTATGGAAGGGGAAAGGAGAGATGAGGCTGGTCCCCTCGGCAACCCCGCGCAGCCTGGAGACCAAGCCGAAGACTTTTCTTCCCAAAAGGTGACCTCCGACACCCTGCTTCGCCCCTTGGCTGTAAGCGATCACCACCCGGCGGGCGCGACGGATGGTCTCCTTGGTCACCCCGAATAATCCGGTCTTGAGCTGTGTGGAGACATAAGGTTCGTCTTCAGGTGTGACGATGGGGACATACTGAACAGGCATGGAAGCTGGATATCTTTTCAAAGTGTCCAGTAGCGCCTGATATTCCGGAGATTCGTCCATCTCCTGTTCCACCCGTTTGATTAATTCCTCCACTGGGATGAGCTTTCTCTCTTCCATCAGCCGGCTTAAGAGGATGACCTGTTGATCGGTTAAGTCGATGGGGTTCCAGTTCGAATCAAGAATGAAGAGGGTGGGATATCCTCCCTCACCTGTGTCCATCTGAGTTCCGAGGGTACGGGTGGCCAGTACCCGGGCTCGCCAGGTTCCCGGGCCAATCGACCCAACAGACATCCCGGCTCCGATGAAGGGAGACTTCAGCCGCAGTTCAGGCGTAATCTGAAGCCCGGTCGATATTTCATCCAGCCTTTCCTCAAGGATTCGGTCAGGGTTCTGCTGGAAAAGAAGATGGATAAAATCGAAA
>JBFMAE010000263.1:0-2867 GCA_040756085.1 Thermodesulfobacteriota bacterium
CGAAGCGCCACGAATAGATCTGCAAAAGGAGTGACGATTGAAGAAAAAAAAAACCGGATCTGAAAAAAGGAATGGATAAGAAGACGCTTGCACGATTTAAAAAGATCCTTCTCAAGGAGCGGGAGCAGATCGTCGGAGATGTCAAGCAGACCTATGAATCTTCGAAGGAGATGGGGCAAGATGGGATTCAGGATATCGGGGATGAGGCGGCCAATATTTATAATAAACAGATCTTGCTCTCCCTCAATGAGAATGAACGGATGAGGCTCCAAGAGGTGGATGAATCACTGGACCGTATTGGGAATGGAACGTATGGTATTTGTGAGGAATGCGGGGAGCCCATCGGTTTGAAACGTCTCGAGGTCCGACCGGTGGCAAAACATTGTGTTCCCTGTAAAACCAAAATGGAAAAAGGAAAGTTATAGACGATGTTGATAAAACTACTGCTTCTCATTATTCTGATCGCAATCTCCCTCTTTTCCTACCTCTCCCTGGTCAACCCCATGGATGTGGAATTCCGTTTTTTGGGGAAGGTTATTCCAACCGACCTCTCCACCCTCATGATCTCCTCCTTTATGCTAGGGGCCATGCTGGTCTTCATCAGCATCCTGACCCGGGATGCCAAACGGGCCATCCAAGGTTATCAGAAATCCCGTCAAAAGAAGAAGGAGGAATCCCTCAAGGAGGATTTGAATCGAGGGATGGATTACTTCCTTCGAGGAAATCTGACCAAGGCCAAAAACCACTTTGTGGAGGTTTTGAAAAGAGATCCCTCACAGACCGACCTCTGCTTCAGGCTCTCGGAAATCGCCCTCAAAGAGGGCAACGATGAGGAAGCTCTCCATTGGCTGGGGAGGGCGCGGTTGATCGATATGAGGAATGTGGAGATCCTCCTCCGTGAGGCAGAACTCTACCAACGGATGAAACGATTCGATGAGGCTATCCACATTTTGAACCGTGCCCTCGGCCTGGATGAGACAAACCTCAAAACATTGAAAAGGTTGAGAGAGATTTATGTGGACAGCCGGCGGTGGAGGGAGGCGATCAGGATCCAGAGGTCGATTCTCAAATTCACCAAGGGAAAACAGGCCGAGGAGGAGGAGACCCTTTTCTATCTGGGATTGAAGTATGAGCATGCCAGAGACCTTTTAAACCGGGGGGGCCAAGACCCCCTGGAGAGTGCCCTGAAAGAGGCCAAGGAGATTGTTCGAGAGCGAAAGACCTTCCAGCCCGGATTTATACTGCTGGGCGATATCTACCTCCGAATGGGAAAATGGGCCTCTGCCGGTAAGGTCTGGGGAAAGAGCATTTTCCGATTCAAATCGATCGTTTTCATGCTCCGATTAGAAGAGCTCTATCTCGGTAGGGGAGATCCAAACACTCTTCTCCGGATCTATCAAAAGGTGTTAAGGGACAACCCGGATAATTGGGTGCTCTCTTTCTTCTATGCGAAACTCTGTTTGAGATTGGAGATGTTGGACGAAGCCCTTGACGAGATCGATGAGATCAGTTTAGGGGTAAAAGATTTTCCGGCACTACACCGACTCCTGGCAGAAATCTACCTCCATAAAAAAGACTTCGGTCGGGCAGCCCAGGAATTTGAGAAGACTTTCGAATTGAGTGGGACGACCTACCTCCCCTTCGTCTGTACCTCCTGTGAAAGGGAATCGAAAGAATGGATCGCCTACTGCCCGCAATGCCATCAGTGGAGTACCTATGCCATTAAGGAAGGGGAAAAAACCATCCCTGTGTCCCCTCCTTCTTTTTCCGAACGGACCTATTTTCCCTTTGATGCCTGATGAACCCTGTTGTTGCATAAAGATGCGATTGAATTAACTGAATAGCATTAAAAAGGCCGGTTTTTTCAGAACTTTGATCGTCTATTCTGAAGGTCACCAATTGGGTGATCCAACAGATGACATTGATTTGAGCGGCATTCCTCAATTAATCAAGGTTGGATGAATCCGAGCGCCGAATTTAATGCAACAACAGGGTGAAAAAAACTCTTTCGAAATGAGTGTGTTTCTTGACTGAAAGATTCCTCCAGTTTTTACTCCCTCCCCAATGTCCCTGTTGCGAAAAATTTTTAGAGGAAGAAGAACGGGGGATCTGTCCAGATTGCCTTTCGAAGATCCACTGGATCGAACCTCCATTCTGTTCAGTTTGTGGAACCCCCTTTGTCTCCAGGGAAGCTGGAAGCCATCCCTGCGGCGCTTGTATGACCAAGAGAAAATATTTTACAATGGTAAGGGCCTTGGGATCCTATGAAGGTTCTCTTCAGGAGGCGATCCATCGATGGAAATATGAGGGGAAGACCTCCCTCAACCCTTTTTTTGTGGAATGGATGGCAGAAGGGCTAACCCGTTATTGGGACCCAGACCTTTTCGACCTCCTTATTCCTGTCCCGCTCCACATACAGCGACTAAGGGAGCGGGGATTTAATCAAGCCCTCCTCCTCGTCAAGGAATTAAGCCGTCGGACAGGGATCCCTTACCGAAAGAGGGTCCTTCAGAAGAGGACAAATACCATCCCCCAAGTCAATCTCAGCGGTAAAGAGAGGGAGAAGGGAGTAAAGGGAGCTTTCCATGTGATCAGAAGGAAAGAACTGGAAGGGAAGTGCATCCTTTTGGTGGATGATGTTTATACGACCGGTGCGACGGTTAATGAATGTTCAAAGGTATTGCTGGCCGGAGGAGCAGAAAGGGTGGATGTCCTCACCCTAGCCCGTGCTATGAAAACTTACTAGTATATCGTTTCATTAATATGTTTACGTTAAAAAGCATGAGCGAAATTGAATTTCTTCCAGCGATGCACTACGGGTGAATCGTTGATTTCTTTGATTCCCAACAGGATTCTTTCTTTGAGTT
>JBFMAE010000264.1:0-5128 GCA_040756085.1 Thermodesulfobacteriota bacterium
ATCCATGCCAAAGGGAGGAAAGTTGCAACTCAGAGCGACATTATCTAATGGAGATAAACCAAAGGAGTCGAAGGGTTGGGTCATCGTTGAAATTTCAGATACAGGAATTGGAATCGAATCCAAGTACTTAGACAAAATATTTGATCCCTTTTTTACTACAAAGGGTTGGGGATCTGGAACAGGTCTGGGGTTATCCATCAGCTACGGAATTATCAAAGAACATGGAGGAAATATTGATGTCAAGAGCAGACCCGGTGAAGGAACCCTTGTCAGAACCTCGCTTCCGATTCCAAGAGATTCTTAAAAATCAGCAGGACGATGTGAATGACAAAAATTCTCCTTGTTGATGATGAAAAAAGGGCATTGGAAGCCTTAGGCAGAACCCTTCAAATGATGGGTTATCAAACCGTGGGGGTTTCCAATCCAAACACGGCTCAAGATCTCTTAAAAAAGGAAAATTACGACATCTTGATTGCGGACTTGATCATGCCAGAGGTGGATGGAATTGGATTATTGGAGTTCAGTAAGAGGATTAACCCTGATCTTCCTGTCATCATATTGACCGGATATGGCACCGTGAAAACAGCAGTAGAGGCAATGAAAAAGGGAGCGTTCGATTATGTAACCAAGCCCTATCATATTGATGAAATCGATCTTACCATCAAGAGGGCTCTCCAACAGAGGAACCTCCTGTTAGAAAACAAGATGCTTAGGGAAACTTTATCTCAGCGATTCCCTTTTTCGACCATTATTACTGAGGATGAAACTATGAAGAGGATCTTTCGACAGATCGAAACTCTGGCAAACACGGACAGCACTGTCTTAATTACTGGAGAAAGTGGGACAGGGAAAGAACTGATTGCGAGGGCTCTCCATTTTTCTGGAACCCGCCACGATGCCCCTTTTGTCATCATCGACTGTGGAGGGTTGACCGAAACGATTTTGGAGAGTGAAATCTTTGGGCATGTCAAAGGAGCCTTCACCGGGGCTTATCACAATAAAAAAGGCTACTTGGAAGTTGCCGAGGGTGGGACCCTATTCTTTGATGAGATCGGGGAACTCCCATATCCGTTACAGAAGAAACTTCTAAGGGTAATTCAAGAGAGGGAATTTTCAAAGGTGGGCGATACCAAAATCATCAAGACGAATGTACGTATTCTCGCCGCGACTAATAAAGATTTGAAGAGCGAAGTGGCTTTTGGAAAATTCAGAGAAGATCTCTATTACCGTTTGAATGTCATTTCTCTGCATATCCCTCCTCTCAAAAAACGAATCCACGATATCCCATTACTTGCTTATCATTTTTTAAGAGAGTTCAATAGAAGATTTAATAAACAGGTAAGCCGGATCACCGAAGAAGCTTTGAGTAAAATGATGAATTACAACTGGCCTGGTAATATCCGGGAATTAAAAAACACCATCGAAAAAATAATGAATTTCAAAGAGGGTGAGACCATTACCCTTGAAGATTTACCGGAAGAGATAAGGAATTTGAAGGATGACAAACATTCTTTCGACCGTCCTTTTAAAGATATCAAAAAGGAGGTAGTGGCCCACATCAGTAAGGATTATATCAAGGGACTTTTGAGCCTACATAAGGGGAATGTTTCCAAGGCCGCATTAAAGGCTCAAATGGATAGGGGAAATTTTCAAAAATTGATGAAACGCTTCAACATATCTGCCAAGGATTTCAGACGATGAAGTGAGTATGATTTACCCCATTTCTCTACTCCAAACAAAATCTCTCCGATATTACCCTCTTAATTAATAACTCTTTGATTCCAAAGTATAAAAACTGTTTTCTCATGCAAGGAAGGGGGTATTTTTTGACCTACTTCAATTCACAATATCACTACCTCATTTTATAATTTACCGATTTCATTAGGTTTATTAATGTATTCCTTCCTATCTCACCCGGCAAACTATTTGCAATAAATTCTATTTAATGGTTCTTGGTATACCAAAAGAAATTAAGAATAGTGAAAATCGAGTGGCTATTGTCCCTGCAGGAATAAAGTCCTTTAAATTTAGATAATTTTTTATCTAACCATCGAAAGGAGGTTTAATATTATGATCAGTGAAAAAGAACTCGAGAAATTATCTTTTCCAGATGCACCTAAGATTGTGACGGACAAGGTTCCTGGACCTAAAGGACAGAAGATTTGGGACGAGGCAGCAAAATACGAGACGCCAACAAGGGTTGGCGGAATGTACCTGCCGTTTGTATGGAACGAAGCGTTAGGCGCAACCGCCAAAGACCCTGATGGCAATATCTTTCTTGACATGACCGGGGGTCTTGGGACCAACAACACTGGGCATACCCATCCCAAGGTTGTGGAGACCATTAAGAAGCAATCAGAGAAACTGATGCATACCTTAGATATGGTCAATCCACCAAGGATAGAACTGGCTAAAAAATTATCTGAAATTATGCCTAAAGGACTAAGGGGAAATTGTTTCACCTGCTTTGCTACAAGTGGAAGTTCTGCCATAGAAATTGCAATTAAATATGCAAAAATGATTACCAAAAAAACAGAGATCATCGCTTTCCAAGGTGCCTATCAGGGTGTCTATGCCGGATCATTGGCTCTAACGACTTCATACCACTATCGGATGGGATACAAACCCTTCATGCCAGAAGTATATCACCTGCCATACGGGTACTGTTACCGGTGCTTTGTCAATTTGAAATATCCAGATTGCGGCTGTGCCTGTGCGAGATATGTGGACTATGTCTTGAATACACCCTATACAGGGATTACTGAACCTGCCTGCGTGGTGGTTGAACCCATTCAGGGCGAAGGTGGCTATGTCGATCCTCCAAAAGAGTTTTACCCCATCATACGAGAGGCGTGTAACAAGTCTGGAGCATTGCTCATCGTCGATGAGATCCAAGCTGGATTTGGCAGATCCGGAAAGATGTGGGCCATCGAACACTGGGGAGTAGAACCAGACATCCTTGTTTGGGGCAAGGGAGTTGGAGGAGACCAACCCCTGACAGGTGTTAGCGTGAAGGCTGACTTCCAGTCAAAGCTGGAAGTTGGTTCGCAACCTGCTACCTTCCCTGGAAATGCCCTCTCCTGCGCCGTTGCCTTAACAAATATAGAGATTATGACTGATCCAAAGGACGAACTCATAAAGCGGGCAGAAGTGGTAGGTGGAGAAATAAAGAATAAATTTCTAAAAACCGCTGAAACCAGTCCAATTATAGGGGAGGTCAGGGGTAAAGGATTTATGCTCTCATGCGAGCTGGTTAAGGACAAAAAGACAAGGGAACCCGTTAATCATGAAAAATCCTTTGGGGTTATGATAACGCTCAGAAATAACGGTGTCCTAAACTTTATCTGTGGCCGCTACGGGAATGTCTTCAGATTTATGCCACCGTTGACAACACCAAAAGCCTATTTTGAAAAGGCCATAAATATCTTCTTAGGTATCCTGAAAGAGAATCAAGCAGACTTAATGAAATAACGAAAAGGGGACTTTTATTCGATCAGCATCCCCTTTTTATTAAAACCTTGACTGAGAAGCAACAATGGGGAAGACATCGGGGAAGACATCAACAAATTGAGTGGGAATTCGATAAAAAGGAGGAATGAATGGGAAAAATAATGCGGGTCAATATGTTAGAGTTGAAGGTTGCCGTAGAAGAGATTCCCGAGGAATATCAGGCACTAGGGGGAAGGGGTTTAACCTCTCAAATTATTAGCAAGGAAATTTCTCCTATGGCCGATCCTCTTGGTACGGAAAACAAATTGATTTTTTCTCCGGGGATTTTGGCAGGTACCACGGTCCCCAACAGTGGCAGATTGTCTGTGGGTGCAAAGAGTCCTTTGACCAACACTATCAAAGAGGCCAATTCAGGAGGGGCAGCCGCCCAAAAGCTTGCCAGACTTGGACTTCAGGCGGTGGTGATTGAAGGTCGTGCAAAAGAGCTGACCTCATTGAAGATAGATAAGAATGGAGCGACCTTTATTCCTGCTAATCTTCTATATAAGGATCTCGGCAATTATAAGCTCATAGAAGGATTAAGGAAGGAATTTGGGGATAAGATCGCGGTGATTTCGATTGGACCAGCCGGGGAATGGAAACTTAAGGTTGCTTCTGTGATAATTACAACACCTGATTTCCATATCAGGGTGGCTGCCAGGGGGGGATTGGGGGCAGTCATGGGCTCCAAGAATCTAAAGGCGGTTATCATTGATGATGCCGATAGTGACAGAGTGGAAGTGAAGGATAAGACGAAATTCAGAGAAGAATCCACGGCTCTTTCAAAGGGTATCTTGTCTCATCCTCTTATCGGAGTATTCAAAGAATTGGGGACAGCTTGCTTAGTGATGATGATGAATGCCTATGGTTGTTTGGCCACGAAAAACTATTCTCTGGGTCAATTTGAGGGGGCTGAGAAAATTTCCGGTGAGCATATGGTTGAGTTGATGAAAAAGCGGCCAAATGGTCAGCCTGTGCATCGCTGCATGGAGGGTTGCATTATCAATTGTTCTAATATTTTTACAGATGAAAACGGCAAAATCCTTGTTTCAGGTCTTGAGTATGAGACGATCGGTTTGGTTGGCTCTAACTGTATGATTGATGATATTGATATCATCGCTCAGATCAATCGGGTTTGCAATGATGTGGGCGTAGATACGATGGATGTGGGTGGGGCGATTGCGGTAGCTATGGAGGCTGGCTTGCTTTCATGGGGGGATGGCAAAACTGCATTAAACTTGGTCAAGGAGATTGGAAAGAAAAGTGATAAAGGATTGATGATCGGTAATGGATGTAAGTTTACAGGCGAGAAGTTGGGAGTGAAAAGGATTCCTCATGTGAAAGGCCAGTGTTTGGCGGCTTATGACCCTCGGGGATTAAAAGGTACGGGGGTGACTTATGCCACTTCTACGATGGGGGCTGACCATACCTGTGGAAATGCCATTCCAAATCCTGCAAACCCTGCCTACAATCCCAGTGCTTCCACCGGGCAGGGGCCTGTTTCGCAGTTTTTGCAATCTTATTTTACTGCCATCGATAGCCTTGGGATGTGCCTTTTTGCTTCTCTGCCGCTCTTAGACATTCCTGAATTGCAGAAACATCTTATTTCTTGTGTTTCAGCGAAGTTGGGGGTCCCTCT
>JBFMAE010000265.1:0-3578 GCA_040756085.1 Thermodesulfobacteriota bacterium
GAAGTCTATCCCACCGGGACGACAGACTACTCTGTGGGTTTACTAAAGGCGAAGAAGGATAATGCCCAGGTAATTCTCATCTGGATGGATATGCCTGAAACGGCTATTCTTCTTAAGCAGTGGTTTGATATGAAAATTCCTGCACTTCCTTTTGGCACGATTATTTCTGCCGCTGAACAGCCGGGATTTTATAAAGCTACAGAAGGAAAGGGAGAATATTGTCTGGCCAGTGTGGTGAACGCGGGCAATGCTCCATCAAAAGCAACCCCCTGGACAATGAAGTTTGTAGAAGCCTATACAAAGAAATGGAAAGTGGAGCCTGAAGGTTATGGGACTTCCACGAGTTATATGACCCCTTATGTTCTAAAAGATGCCATTGAGCGAGCTGGTTCCCTTGATTCAGATGCCGTGATTGCAGCTCTTGAGAAGACTGACATGATGGGTGTTTATGGGAGAATAAAGTTCAATCCAAAAAACCACCAGGTCATCCCCAGCGTTGATCCGAACGAAGGGGCAGTTGGAACGATCTTCCAGTGGCAGGCGGGGAAGAGAGTGGTGGTCTTCCCGCCAAAAATTGCCGTGGGCGAGATCAAACTCCCTCCCTGGATGAAGAAGTAAACTACCGGATAATGGATTATTGGAATAGTGGAATATTGGAATAATGGGTAAATCGAAGAAAGACCTGGTCGCCTTGGTCCTTTGATCTTTCCATTATTCCATTTTTCCATTATTCCAATCTTTTGTCTATGGACATCATCATCTACGGAATCATCAATAGTTTCTCTCTCGCTTTGATGGCGATTGGTTTTACTCTGGTCTACGGGATCAGTCGCCTCCCCAATTTTGCCCATGGGGCATTGTATGTGATCACGGGTTTTCTCGTTTGGAGTCTCATACACCTCCTCAAATTGAACTATGTCATTTCCATTCTACTGGCATTAGTGATTATGGGGTTGGTTGGAGCAGCCATTTATCGATTCATTCTCATCCGAGTGAGAGGAATGGCTACCTCTGAGATCATTGCAACCTATGCCTTTGGACTTGCTGTTCTCGAAGGCCTGCGTTGGGGAGGTTTCAAGGGGATGACCTACACGCTCCCTGTTTTCATTGAAGGCAGCATCACTATAGGAGGTATCCCTGTCGACCTTCAACGGATTATTGTCATAGCAATAGGGATTGTGGTGGTTTCATTTATGTGGCTTTTTACCCATTTTAATAAGACCGGCTTAGCCTTAAGAGGAATGGCCCAAGACGAACATGCCGCTATGATGTTAGGAATCGATTCTGACTGGATGGCCGTTATTGCCATGGGAATGGGATCTATTTTGGCTGGACTTTCCGCTATTGTCTTACTTCCCTTAGGCAACATTGTTGTGGAAGCGGGATACAATGTTCTGATTCTCTCCATTGCCGTTTGCATTGTGGGAGGCTTGGGCAGTTGGGCAGGAGCCGTCCTTGCTGCCTTCATGATCGGATTTGTCCAGATTATTACTGTTGCCTACATCCAATCCCATTTCCATATGGTTGTGGCACTCCTGGCGATTATCGTCACCCTGATATTAAGACCATCGGGACTCTTTGGAAGGCAGAAGGAATTGGAGGAAAGAGTCTAATAAGGAGTAAATCGTTAGGTGTGAGGCGTAAAGCGTTAAGGTGTTTACCCCTAACCCCTTGCGCCTTACCCTTTACGAGTGGTGAAAGGTCGTGGAGAAGCGGAAGGAACGATTAGATCGTGGCATCAAAGTTCGAACCGAAGGGATCTACGCTGTCTCTTCATGGCAAGAGGTCACTTACCTCGTTCTTCCGAGATTGATTTTAATTGTAGGCCTTCTTCTCCTTCCGCTCCTCATTCCATCCCTTTACTGGAAAAGGGTTGTATCCATTGCCGGTATATATGCCTTGCTCGCTCTTGGTTTTGATTTCTTAGCCCATTTTGTAGGATTGGTCTCCCTGGGAGGAGCTTTCTTTATCGGGGTGGGTGGATACACGGCAGCGATACTCAATAAATACTTGGGATTGTCACCTGCATTCACTATCCCCCTGGCCACTCTGGGTGGGGCTACCATTTGCACTATCCTCCTTCTCCCAGCTCTCCCCCTCAGAGGAGTTTACTTTGCCATTGTAACCCTTATGTACCCTCTGACGCTCATGAGGATTATCGAGGCATTAAATATACTCGGTGGAACCGATGGCATCCTTGGAGTTGCAGGTTTCCCCAACAGATGGATTGAACAATATCTCATCATCTTGATTGTGATCTTCGCACTATTTGGGTTAAGGAGATTGGTGAATGAGGATATTGGACTTGTCTTCCGTGGAGTCAAGGATAATGACCAAGCCGTTAAGGCCTCTGGATTAAGCATCACCCTTTACAAGGCGATCGCCGTCTTCATTGCTTCTGGACTTGGCTCTCTCGGAGGAGCCTATCTCTCTCATATCTACATGTGGTCAGGAATATCACAGTTCGCTCTCGATTTCTCTGTCATTCCCATTGCTGCCACAGTGATCGGCGGAGGAGGCACATTGGTAGGCCCCTTATTAGGTTGTCTCTTTCTGGTTCCCATCTCAGAATGGCTAAGAGAGTTTGGTACTTTAAGAATTGTCTTCTATTCCGTGATCCTGATGTCGTTCATTATGTTTCGAAGTGAGGGGATCATGGTCTACGCCCAGCGGAAATACCATCAATTTGAGAGGTGGGTAAAAGTATGAGTGGAGATGACATTCTCCAGGTGACAGATGTCTGTAAATCTTTTGGTGGCGTCCAGGCATTGCTGAATGTCAGTTTTAATGTTGAGCAGGGCGAGGTCTTTGGGATCATCGGTCCTAATGGATCGGGGAAAACAACGCTCATTAATTGTATCACCGGTTTTATCAAGATGAATTCTGGTAAGGTTTTCTACAAAGGTAAAGATATTAGTTACAAGGCGCCCAATCAGATTGCCAATCTTGGACTCACAAGGACCTTCCAGATTATGAGGCCCTATTATAGCCTGCCCGCATATAAAAATTTGGTTATTCCTCTCTTTTCACCAAGGTCCAAAAGAACAGGCGGATGGAGGGGAGGAGGCAAACTCGGGGATCGAGAAACGGTTAGTATCGATATCTTGGAAGAAATCGGTTTCGAGCGGGATTCTTTTGTTCCTTATAAACTGGCATCAAGTCTGCCGACAGGGTACCTCAAGCGCCTCGAACTCGCGAGATGTCTCGCTCTGAGACCTGATGTCATTCTCTGTGATGAGGTTTTTTCAGGACTCAGCATGAGTGAAATCGCCAGCATGGTTCCTTTGATCGAAAAATTGCAGCTGGATGGGATCACCCTGGTGATGATTGAACACCGTTTAAGGGAACTTTTCCGAGTGGCCAATCGTGTGATGGTCTTAAACTTCGGAGAAAAATTGACTGAGGGCATTCCTGAAGAAGTCATGCAGGATGAGAGGGTAAAAGAGGCCTATCTGGGTTCAGAAAAGGTTTCGGACTTTATTTAAAAAGGGTCCGAGGGGTCCAGGGTTCAAGTGGTCAAGTGAATTTCTTAATAACGAAAGAATTTAAAAGCTCGAACCCGTGAACCCTTGAATCCT
>JBFMAE010000266.1:0-5194 GCA_040756085.1 Thermodesulfobacteriota bacterium
GTAATTCATCATGCCCAGAGGGCACCCACGAATGATGAAAATGATCACTGCGAACGAATTTCACGAATAAAACCTATTCGTGTCATTCGCTGTCATTCGTGCTATTCTTTTTTATTTTCTGAGTAATTGAATATGAACGTCTATTTTTTTAAATTTGCCACTCTTTTTTATCTACTGGGGACACTGGCCTATCTATCCTATATCACCTTTCTTAAAAAGATCCTTTCCAATATAGCGGTGGCCATCGTTTCCATCGGCTTCGCCTCCCATTCCCTGGCTCTCCTGACAAGGTATGTGGAGGCAGGTTATACCCCTGTGACTAATCTCCATGAATCCCTCTCCTTCTTTGCCTGGCTGATCATCGGTGTGCTCCTGTTAGCCAATCTAAAATACCAGATCAAGGTCCTGGGCGCTTTCCTTACTCCGATTGCGCTCATCCTCATACTCTTTGCTCTCGCCCTCCCCAAGGAGATCTTACCTCTGGCTCCCGTATTGAAGAGTATCTGGCATCCTTTTCATGTCATCTTCGCCTTTTTAGGCAATGCTATTTTCGCCCTCGCTTTCTGTTGCGGGATCATGTATCTGATTCAGGAAAATCAACTCAAATCGAAGAAGATGGGAGCTATTACGAAAAGGCTTCCTCCCCTGAAGGTCCTGGACGATCTGAACTATCAGTCCCTGACTTTCGGGTTTCCGCTATTGACCCTCGGGATTATCACGGGCGCTGTCTGGGCAGAATATGCCTGGGGACGATATTGGGGCTGGGATCCTAAAGAGACATGGTCCCTGATCACCTGGTTTCTCTATGCAGCATTGCTTCACCAGCGTCTGACCGTTGGGTGGAGGGGTCGGAAAGCAGCCATCATGGCGATTATAGGATTCATGGCCGTCCTCTTCACTTTTCTGGGTGTGAACCTTCTCCTTCCAGGACTTCATACCTATACCAACTGGTAGGGTTTATAAAAATGGTGTTTGGGTAAGGGGTAAGAAATCCGTTTGGTCTTATGTCTATGGGTTAGGGCTAAATGATTAAAAGACCAATGACTTCACCTATAAACAAAACTGGCATCCTAACCTTAATCCTTATACAATAATTTTCTCTTTACTTATGGAACTTCTTGTCATCGGATTAAATCATAAAACGGCGCCCATTGAGATTCGCGAATACCTCGCCTTCCCACAGGATAAGATGGAAGAAGCCCTCTCTAAGGTTCATGCTCTTCCTTCTCTAAAAGAAAACATGATCCTCTCTACATGTAATAGGGTGGAGATTTATGCGGCCACCCGAGAGACCGAAAAAGCCATTCACGATTTGAAGGAGTTCCTCTCCCAATACCATGGCATCTCCCTGAAGGAATTCGAAAAAAGTCTCTACTATCATATCGGAGAGGAGGCAGTGAGGCATATCTTCCGGGTCGCTTCAAGTCTCGATTCTATGGTCGTGGGTGAACCTCAAATCTTAGGCCAGATCAAGGATGCATACGATATCTCTCAACAGGCCAAAACCTCCGGTCTGATTCTCCATCGACTTCTCCACAGGGCCTTTCATGTTGCCAAACGGGTGAGAACGGAAACCAAAATCGGCAACAGCGCTGTTTCCATTAGTTATGTTGCGGTGGAACTGGCCAAAAAAATCTTCGGCATCCTCGAAAAAAAGACCGTTCTCCTGATCGGTGCGGGCGAGATGAGTGAACTGGCAGCCCAGCATCTTGTCGCCGGAGGGGTGGAAAAAGTCCTGGTGACGAACCGGACCTACGAGCGGGCTGTGGCCCTCGCTCAGAGATTTAAAGGAGAGGCGATCCCTTTTGAGGAGATGTCCCAGGGCTTGAGAAGGACAGACATCGTGATCAGTGCAACCGATGCGCCTCAATATCTCATCCGGCATGACCAGGTATCGAAGGTGATGAAAGAGCGAAAACAGAAACCGATCTTCTTTATCGACATCGCTGATCCTCGCGACATCGAACCCAAAGTCGGTGATATTGAGAACGTTTACCTCTACAATATCGATGATCTCCAAAAAGTGGTCAACGATAACATCCAGGATCGAAATAAGGAGGCTGAAAAGGCAGAGACCATCGTTCAAGACGAGGTGATCAAGTTCGTCAACTGGTATCGATCTTTGGATGTTACGCCCACCATCGTCGCCTTGAGGAAAAAGTTTGAAGAGATAAGAAAGAAAGAGTTAGAAAAAACCCTTTCCCTCCACCCCGACTTATCCGACGAGGAGAAGAAATCCCTGGAGGCCCTCACTTCTGCCATCATCAACAAGATCCTCCATGACCCCCTTACCCTGCTCAAAAAGAAAGACGAGGGGTTGATGGCCGACCTTTACCTCGATTCCATCCGGGCCATTTTCCAACTTCCAGAAAAATCCCCGGAAGTATTTTCAGAAACATTCGAAGAAGAGAAAGAAAAAGAAGGACTCCTTATCGAATGACGTCCCATGAACTGAGAATCGGAACCCGTGGAAGCCAGCTCGCCCTTTATCAGGCCAACTGGGTGAAGGAGAAGTTGGTCCAGACTCATCCCGATCTCAAGGTGACCCTAATCAAAATCAAGACCACAGGAGATAAAATTCAAGATGCGCCTCTGGCGAAGATCGGAGGAAAGGGTCTCTTTGTCAAGGAGATTGAGGAGGGGTTGATGGATCGAAGGATCGATCTTGCGGTCCACAGCATCAAGGATGTCCCCACAGAACTTCCTGAGGGACTTCATCTTTCTGCAATCACAAAAAGAGAGGATCCCCGGGATGTCTTCATCTCGAAAGACGGAACGCTGCTCAAGGACCTTCCTCAAAGAGCGAAGATCGGAACAAGCAGCCTTAGACGGCAGGCTCAGCTCCTCCATTTTAGAGGAGATCTTCAGATGATTCCCTTAAGGGGTAATTTAGATACCCGGCTGAAGAAGTTAGAGACGATGAAACTGGACGGGATTGTCCTCGCCCTTGCAGGAGTGAGAAGGCTTGGACTTGAGTCGAGGATAACGGAAATCATTCCCACGGAGATCTCCCTACCGGCGATTGGACAGGGGGCATTGGGAATTGAGACAAGAAAGAATGACGAAAGGGTTGAAAAACGAATCCAATTCCTCAATGACCCGCTTTCATTTGTCGCCGTTTCAGCAGAGAGGGCATTTCTCAAAAGATTGGAAGGAGGATGTCAGGTCCCGATCGCAGCTTTTGGTCGGATGATCGATTCCACCCTCCAAATCGATGGCCTCGTTGGAACGATTGATGGAAAACGTCTCATCAGACACCACATGGAGGGTCCGATAGAGAAAGCAGAGTCTCTGGGAATTGAGTTGGCTGAGATTCTTCTGAAGAAAGGAGCGGGGGAGATTCTCGAAGAGGTCTACAAAAGATCTCCGTCAGGTTAAGGTTGAGGTTAAGATGCCAGAAAGGGACAAGGATAAAATGAAAGGAAATGACTTGGGTAAATCCCCTCTTTCTGGAAAGAGAATTCTGATCACCCGTGCCCGTGATCAGTCGACCGTATTTTCAACACATCTCATGGACCTCGGAGCCGAGGTCATCGAATTTCCTACCATTGAGATCGTCCCTCCGACAAGTTGGAAAAAACTGGATCGGGCTATCAATCAATTGAAATCCTATGACTGGATCATCTTTACCAGCGCCAATGGGGTCAATTTTTTCTGGCAGAGGTTGATCGGTAAAGGCCTGGATTCCCGTCTCCCCCCTTCTTTGAAGGTCTGTGCCATCGGGCCAGCCACAGCCTACCAATTAAAAGAGAAAGGAATTCTGGTCAACTACACACCAAAAGAATTTATTGCCGAAGCCATCCTTAAAGGGTTCGAAAAGATGGCAATAAAGGGGAAACGAATCCTCTTGGCCCGTGCCAAAGTAGCCAGGGATATTCTGCCAAAAGGTTTGATAAAGATGGGGGCAGAGGTTGATGTTGTGGAGACTTATCGAACGGTCAAACCAAAAGGAGGATCAAAGAGGTTGAGGCAACTCCTTATAGATGGAGGAATCGATGTCGTCACCTTCACCTCCTCTTCCACGGTCAACCACTTTGCTAAACTTCTCAAAAAAGAGGATCTGAAAAAACTTTTGAAAGATATTGCCATCGCCTGCATCGGACCGATCACTGCCCGGACATCAAAGGAGTGGGGGATGAAAGTTCAGATCCAGCCAAAAAAATATACGATCCCTGCTTTAACTCGTGCCATGGTGGAATATTTCTCCCCTCACCTTTCCCCTCTCCCCAGAGGGGAGAGGGTGGGGGTGAGGGGGCATAAATGAGTCGATCTCAAATCGCCGTCATCCTCTTCGATCTTGGCAATGTCATCCTCCCCTTCAACCATTACCAGATAGCGGAAAAAATCTACCGATTCTCTCAAAAAAAAGAATTTCAGAATCCCGATAGGATATTTTCCTACCTCTTCGATTTTGAAAAAGGGGCGGTTAATGGTTATGAAGTTGGAAAGGTATCCTCTCTGGAATTCTTCCAATCCCTGAAAGAATCTCTTCGCCTCTCTCTTTCCTTTGAGGAGTTTCTCCCCATCTGGAACGATATCTTTACCGAAGATCAAGAGGTCTCCGGGATCATCCGTTCTTTAAAAGGAAAGAAGAGACTCGGTTTGGTCTCGAATACCAACCCTCTCCATTTCGAATACATCATGAAAAGATTTCCCATTATCCAGACCTTTGAGAAATGGATTCTATCCCACGAGGTAGGATTTAAAAAACCTGCTGTGGAGATTTTTCAAAAAGCACTCGAGTGGGCATCAGTCGAACCGGGGAAAATTCTCTTTATCGATGATATGAAAGGCCATGTTGAGGTGGCTGTCTCCTTAGGCATGCAGGGCATCCATTTTGTTTCCGCTCAACAACTAAAACAAGAATTATTGTTAAAACTGGATTCTGCGAGAACCCCTATTGCCCTTTAGACCTTCTTCTGACAACTTACCCATTAAAGAGAAATTGATCAACCTAACTAAAAGTTGGAATATTTACCTGGTTTCAGATTGTAATTAGGGACGTTGGTTCAAATACAACTTGATTTTGGTAGAGGATAGGAGTAGGATACGGGCATATTCCAAGACAAGGGAGACTCGATGCCTCGGGGACGATACATCAACGAGCAAACGTTGCACGATTTTCGGGAGTCACGACTTCCTTAGTCAATCGGTATACTGCCTGCAGTGAGCTTCTTGAATTGAGGGATTATAC
>JBFMAE010000267.1:0-6583 GCA_040756085.1 Thermodesulfobacteriota bacterium
AAGCCTAAAGCAACGACTGGTGCGGATATAGAAACCCTGAAGACAAGAACCTTTATGGAAGGGAAAAGGAGAATTTGGTTTACCCAATCGCTCTGGCAAACCTTGTGCTTCAAGAGATAGATGAACCCCACATCTGGCATGGAAATACACTAACAGGCCTTGAAATTTATGGCGGACTTTTTTCCAGTGCACCACCTCTTTTTGATGTTGTCCTCACAAATCCCCCTTTTGGAGGTAAAGAAGGGAAAGATGCGCGGACACGCTTCGCATACAAGACAGGCTCAACACAAGTTCTCTTCCTTCAACATGTAATTGACAGCCTTAAACCTGGTGGGAGATGTGGAATCGTAATGGACGAAGGCGTGCTATTTCGCACGAATGAAACTGCCTTTGTCCAGACCAAACGGAAACTTCTTAATGAATGCAATCTTTGGTGTATTGTGAGCCTTCCTCCGAAGGTGTTCGTAAATGCTGGAGCCGCCAGTAAAACAAACCTACTATTTTTTACCAAAGGAGAACCAACCAAAGAAATCTGGTATTACGATTTATCTGACCTTAATATTACCAAAAAGCAGCCTTTAACTTTGGAAAACTTTGACGATTTCTTTAAACTCTTAAACCCTTCATCCCTTAAACTCTCAGAGAGTGAACGTTCCTGGCGAGTTTCAATAGAGGAGATCAAGGCCAAAAACTTTGACATAAAGGCTGTGAACCCCAATAGAAAGGGAAGTGAGGATCATCGGACACCCGAAGAACTCCTTTCCATCATCGAATCTCAGGGTGAAGAGATAAAAAAAGCATTAATGGCATTGAAAAACAAGATGTCCTAAAAAGTTCAGTGGGAAGCGGTAACGAAATGAGTATGGGATCTATCAATATTATAGGGAACCAAAAGAGAAGTAGAAGGATTAATTGAGGGTCGCCGCTAAGAAAAATGACTACAGAAAACGAATTTTTTAAAGCCAAAAGACCTTGGTCAAAAATAAAAGACAAGGTCATCGGAAACTATTTGGTTCCCTATCTGAACAAGGTTTCTAAATTAGGAGAAAAGATTGTAATTGGTGATGCATTTGCTGGACCAGGGATATTTGATGATGGTAGCGAAGGATCTCCACTTATTATTTGTAAAATAGCTGAGAAACAAGTTCCCGGGAAATACCTTGGCATCTTTGTAAATAGAGGCGAAGAGAGTCATACGAAATTAGGGGAAGTTTTAAAGAAGTATATCGATGAGAAAAAGGCAATAACAATTTTGGGGAAAGCCCAGGACCTTTTGGAAAAGTTAAAGGGTATTGTTGGCAATGCAACACTCTTAATTTATCTTGATCCTTTTGGATTGAAAGGATGCGAGTTTAGATTGCTGGAGCCTTATTTAGGAAGAGATAAGAGGTTCAGTACAGAAATCATTGTAAATATGAGCATGCCTACCTTACATAGGCTAAGTACTCCAGATGCAATCAGAGAGAAAAGAATAACCACACGAACAAAAAAATTGAATCAGACTCTTACTGATATCCTTGGTGGAGAATATTGGAAAGAAATAATGTGGAGTGATTTGCCTCCTGTGGAGAAAGAGAAAAAAATAGTAGAAAAATATGTCAGCCTCCTAAATCAATATTTACCATTTGCAGGTTTTTGTCCTGTCAGAGAGAGGATAGGTAAGAGTGTAAAATATTACATGATTTTCGCCTCTCGGCATCCTGATGCTTTGTTATTAATGAATGACATAATGTACAAGTCGTATTTTAAAACAATGCACGAAATTCAGTATAAAGATACTTTGTTCGAAGGATTATTCGATTGGAGGGACACTGGAGCAAAAGAGGATATTGAGACAACAATGATTGAATTTATAAGGAAAAGACCGGGGGTAATTCGGAAAGACCTATGGATGGAAATTGTGAAAACAAATTTTATGAAATGGGATTCTTCGACCTTCAATGAGAAAATTAAAAAATTAATTTTTGAAAAGCCACAAAAAATTAAATTTATTTCTTCAACAAAACGATTTAATGAAAATTCCAGTCTCTATATTATTCCTCGAAATCAAAAATTCTTAATTAAGGAACCAAGAGCAACATATGATATTAAGGTTTATCCAAAGATTTATTATAAGGAATATCCGCCATTTACTGGACCCAAGGAAAGATTGGTTGAGCGTGTTAATGATGGTTCGATCATTACACGATTTGATAAGACACCTCAGCCTAAGAACTCTTCTGATGTTGTCTGTCCTCATTTCCTTGAACTTAAGTGGGCTTATGGATGTCCTTTTGATTGCAGTTGGTGTTATTTAAAAGGGACATTCAGGTTTAGGCCTAATGGGAAGGAACCTGTCATTAAAGACTTTGAAAAAATTGAGCTACATACGAGAGCTTTTTTAGAGGAGAGAAACACTCCTGAAATATTAAATAGCGGCGAAATTGCTGACTCATTGATGAATGAAAACTCCGATAAACCCTTTTCAAGATTTATTATCCCTTTGTTTGAAACTCAGAAACTCCATAAGGTTCTTTTTTTAACTAAATCTTCAAATGTAAAGAACCTTTTAGAAATTGAACCTCATCATCAGGCAATAATCAGCTTCAGTCTCAATGCTATTCCCGTTGCTAAAAAATGGGAAAAAGCTCCGCCCATTGTGAAGAGAATTGAGGCAGCTAAAAAAGTTTACCAGGCAGGATATGAAGTTCGGGTCAGAATAGATCCAATGGTTCCAATTGACGGTTGGAAGGAATCATATAAGGAATTGGTTGATTTGATATTCGGAAATCTCGTCCCAGAAAGGATTACATTAGGCTCTTTAAGGGGCCTTCAAAGCACTATCAATGGGTGTTCGGATAGGAGTTGGGTCAAGTATTTAACTGAATCATCAAATTGGGGGAAAAAGATCGATTTTCAGACACGATTTACCATGTATTCTGAAGTAATTAAGCATTTAAAATCAAAATATCATTATGAAAAGGTTGCTCTATGCAAAGAGACAATAGAGATGTGGGATAGCTTAAAAATGAATTATCGGCAGATAAAATGTAACTGTGTTTTTTAGGGAGTAAAGTTATGAACCAAGAAATATTCCAGTGGCTTCGAAAGATAAGCGAGCGTTTGAAAAAAGAGTATCACGCAGAGAAGGTCATCCTCTACGGTTCTTATGCAAGAGGTGAAGCCACAGAAGATAGCGATGTTGATCTTTTTATTATTGCTCCAACTAATGAACGGTTCTTTGATCGAATGGCAAGAGTTCGCCTGCTGGTCAGAGATTTGAGCTACAAAATTCCTTTATCTCCCATAGTACTTACAACAGACGAGGTAAAAGTGAGGTTAGAAAGAGGGGATCAATTCGTAGAACAAATCATAAAGGACGGAGTATATCTATGACCATGCCTCAAAACTCATTATATATAGAAGACTGGAAGGAAATAGCTCGAAAAGACCGGAAGAGGATTAAACGAAGTCTTAGAGAAAGTGACGCTGAAGCAGCTGGCTTTTTCCTTCAACAGGCTTTAGAAAAATATTTGAAGGCTTTTCTTCTTGGAAAAGGTTGGAAACTACGTAAAATCCATAGCTTGTCTGCATTACTGGATTATGCGATTGAGCATTCTCCTCAACTTGAAGAGTTTCGCCCTCTATGTGAGCGAGTTTGAGCGAGTAACTGATTATTACTTTGCAGAGAGATATCCGCGAATCGGAACCCCTGAACTCGAACCAAAAGATATCAAAAATGATTTAAGATAAGCAGAAAGTTTTATTAAGGCAATGTTTCCGGAGGAGGAGATTAGATAATAGAGCAAACATGAGGACCGGCGTTGCACATCTTCCGCTCCATTATGGAAAGGCCCCTCCCTGGCTTTTTCAGAGGATGAAGAGCCTTGCAAGGGAGATCACCCTTTTTATCATCGATGCTTATGGGGCCGAGGAGATGCTTTCGCGACTTTCCGGCCCTTTCTGGTTTAGGCATTTGGCTGTGTCTTAGGTTTTGACTGGCATTCAAGTGGTGTGACAACAACGGTCTGTGGTGCGCTGAAGGAAGGGATCAAGGGGATGGAAAGGGAGCTGGGTTTTTTCATTGCAGGTGGAAAGGGGAAGACTTCCAGAAAAACCCCACAGGGAATTGAAGAGATCTGCTATCAGTGTTCTATCGATGGAACGTCTCTCGTTTATGCCAGCCGTCTGTCTGCCAAGGTGGATAGCGCTGCGGTTCAGGATGGCTATCAAATCTATCATCATTCTTTCTTCTTCACCCAATCAGGACAATGGGCAGTGATCCAACAAGGCATGAATGAAGAGAGTCGATACGCCCGAAGATATCATTGGTTCAGTCAGGGGATAAAGGATTTTGTTTGCGAACCGCACTGGGCAGTGTGTTGTGATCAAAGAAAAGAAGGTTTAAATCTGGTAGCTCGTGAGAGTGAAAGAACAAGGCAAGCCATCACCGAGCTTTCTCATGAAAAACCAGAATTTTTAATCTCCGGGGGAAAAAGAGCCACAGAACTTTATCTCCCTCGAGCGCATCCGATTCCAAGGGAGGAAAGCCGTCTGGAAAGATTGGAGAAGATTTTTATTCAAATCTATGATCGGTCACCAAGGAATTTTGAGGAACTCCTTGGAATGAAGGGGGTTGGTCCTAAAAGCCTTCGGGCGTTGAGTTTGATTTCTGAGTTAATTTACGGGGTCAAACCCAGTTTCAAAGACCCAACCCGATTCAGTTTTACTCATGGTGGAAAAGATGGCCATCCCTATCCAGTGGATCGAAAGGTCTATGATAAGACGATTGAGATATTGAAAGGAGCAGTGGATAAAGCCAAGGTAGGAGATCGAGAAAAGATGGAAGCCATCCGAAGACTAAAATATTTCACAAATGACTGGCAAAGAGCATAGCGCATGGAGCAGGGCGTAAATATTCTTTACGCTTGGCGCTATGCGCCGAGCGTCTCTGATGCGGTTCATTGCTGATTTTCATATTCATTCCAAATACAGCCGGGCCACCAGCAAGGAGATGGAGGTGGAGACCCTTGCCCGATGGGCAAAGAAGAAAGGGATCGCCCTGCTTGGAACAGGGGACTTTACGCACCCTACCTATTTTGCGGAGTTGCGATCGAAATTGGTACCTTCCGGCAATGGCCTCTTCCAGTTAAAGAAGGGGGATCAAGGGGTCCGGTATATGTTGACGACAGAGGTGAGCAATATCTACACCCAGGACGGAAAGGTGAGACGGATTCATAATCTCATTTTTGCCCCCAGTTTCGAGGTGGCAGAGGCGATCCGTTCTAAACTGGGAAACCTTGGAAAGCTTTCCTCTGATGGAAGACCCATTTTCAGCTTTACTTCAAAAGAGTTGGTGAAGATGATCCTGGATCTCTCTGCAGATTGTCTGATCATCCCTGCCCACGCCTGGACTCCCTGGTTCTCCATCTTTGGAGCCAATTCAGGGTTCGATTCGATCGAGGAATGTTTCGGAGAGATGTCCTCACATATCCATGCTGTTGAAACGGGTCTCTCCTCTGACCCTGAGATGAACTGGAGGCTCTCAGCCCTCGATGCCATCACCCTTCTCTCCAATTCGGATGCCCATTCACCGAACCGGCTGGGGAGGGAGGCTAATGCCTTCGATTGTGCGCTCGATTATAAGGAGATCGTTGAGGCCATTTCTAAAAGAGACCAAAAGAGGCTTCTCTTCACCATCGAATTTTTCCCGGAAGAGGGAAAGTATCATTACGATGGCCATCGCCAGTGTGGTGTGATCTTCTCTCCCTCGCAGACGAAGGCCAACCAGTATCTCTGCCCGAACTGTCGTAAGAAACTGACCGTAGGGGTTTTGCATCGCGTTGAGGAGCTTGCTGACCGTCCCGAAGGCTTTATTCCGAAGAATGCTATTCCCTCGATTCATCTGATCCCGCTTGAGGAGATTATTGCAGAGGCCATGGGGGTTCGGGTGGGGACAAAGACAGTGGAAAATGAGTATGGTCAGTTGGTGGAACGAGGAGGTTCCGAATTTCAGATCCTCCTCGATGCCACACCCGATGAGTTGGCCTCTTTTGTTCCAACGAAGATTCTGGAGGGGATCATCCGGATGAGGCAGGGAAAGGTTTCGATCATCCCCGGACATGACGGTGTCTATGGAAAGATTGCTCTTTTCCCCGAGAGGAAGGAAGAGAAGGAATCAAAGGAACAATTAAGCCTGTTCAAGGCTTAATGTTTGAGGATAGTGGGTCTTTATATGATTAAGGTGGGCTGTTGCGGTTTTCCAGTAAAAAGAAGCATTTATTATCAGAATTTTCCGGTGGTGGAAATTCAACAGACCTTTTATCAACTTCCTCAGATCACAACAGGGAACCGGTGGAGAGAAGAAGCCCCTCCGGATTTTGAATTTACGATGAAAGCCTGGCAACTCATCACTCACGAACCATCCAGCCCTACCTACCGGAGGCTACGAACCGTGATTCCAGTGGAGAAGAAGAAAGATTATGGTTTTTTCAAAAGGACGGAAGAAGTGGAAGCGGCCTGGTCCAGGACGGCTGAGTTTGCCAGAGCTTTAGGAGTAAAGAAGATTGTTTTTCAATCCCCTCGAAGCTTTTATCCCACGTCC
>JBFMAE010000268.1:0-24934 GCA_040756085.1 Thermodesulfobacteriota bacterium
ACAGGATGCTATTATCATAATCGAGAAGGCACTTAAAGATTACTGCAGAACTGGCACCTTACCAACTTTATTCGAACAAAGTGAAGCGCAACTATCTATAGCTGCTTAAGATGGCTAAACAGTTGCGAAAGTTAAAATCCTCTCTTATTTCAATTGCATTGACTTTTTATTACAATTTGATAGTTTCTTATTAACAAAACAAAGGCCTTGTATTAAACCTTTAATCCCATAAATAATAAGAAACACCCTATTTTGCTTAAATATAAATTTGTGCTTTAATCTCCTTGGGATAAGTTTCCCGAATCTAAGAGATTGAAATAAAGGGATAAATAAGTTCAATAATGGGTTGTTCAACTGATGATATCGATTAATAAAATTTTTTTCTGTGATCAGTTATCCGAAGCTCCATTTGGGAAATTAAACATTTTGGGTTGCAATCTTTCAGACATAATAGTTATTAACGAGGTACCTTATATACTCCAAACAACTCTTATCTTGGAAGGTAAAATTAGTCGAAGATTGCATAGTTCCAATTTATCCCTTAAACTTGTATACCAAAATTTACAAGGAAACTTACTTAATGAGGAAACAATTGAGGTAGCCACAATACCTCCAGTTAATGAGGAAAGTCGGCCCCTTATCATCTCTATTCCTTTTAGGTGGATAATTACGGAATACGGAGATATTGATATAATTGTCTTTATTGATACCGAACAGGTTTTTAAAGAATCTTTTAAGGTCTTGCAAGGTGATGCACCAAATATAAGACTTACCGGACCCCTGAAATTTTCAGCATTGCTCCCGATAGAAAGCGAAGACTTTTCTCTGAAGGCACTTGTAGGTAGCGCAAGTAGGGAACTCATTCTGATTGATCAGTACCTTGAACCCGTTAAACTTTTCGAGATAGTTTCTCTAACTCCTCAATCTGCTTACGTTAAGGTATTAACTCGGCCGAATCTTAAGCCCCAGTATAGTAAGTATATTGCTACTTTTCAAACCTTGCCAAATCCAATTGAAATCAAGTTTAATACTACCTTCCATGATCGTTTTGTTATTGTCAACAAGACAGAATGCTTCCACTTTGGATATTCATTAGAGAAATTAAAAGGAAAGCGTATATCGCGTTATTCTAAAATGATAAGACAAGATGAGGTAGAACAACTAAAAAATAAATTTAATTCCGAATGGTTAAGGGCAGAATCTTTATAGAATAGCTTCGGATACAATTTAATTTTGATATTTCTAAAGAACATTAATTTACTAACTATTCTAACTATTATTCCACAATTTATTTTATTTACGGAATTGAATAAGAATTCATCCTCAAGAAATTTTGTATAAAGGAACTTAGGGGAAAGAAATTGATGGACAAGAAAGATAGAGGTAAATTAGAGAAATTTCTCAGCGCCTACTTTAAGGAAATCCACAAGATCTACATCAATGGCGATTTCAGGGAAGAAAGTTTCTATCCTTCGTTTAAGCGGCTGCTCGAAGACTGCTACCAGCTTTTTCAAAAGCAACCCACAGTAAACGTCCTTGTTGCACCTAGAAAGACAGAAGCAGGAATCCCTGATTTTCGAATTGGCAAGAATGGCGAAATCATTGGATACATCGAGGCCAAACCACCTGACATCGACCTCGGAGAAGTTGAAGATTCCGAGCAACTAAAAAGATACCGGGATTCGCTTCCAAATCTTATCCTGACCAATTTCTTAGAATTCAGACTTTATAGATTCGGCCATCCCTTAAATAAAGTGGTAGTTGGACGCCAATTCACTTTACGAAGTTTAAAATCTCCTCCTTCTCCTGAAAAATTGGATGCATTCTTTGAGCTCTTAGAAAATTTCTTCTCTTTTTTGACACCTGCTATTCAGAAATCTTCAGACCTCTCGGTTGAGCTTGCCAAAAAGACCCGATTCCTTGAGCACATCCTCCAGGAAGAACTTTTAAAAGGGAATGAAGAAGTTACAAGATTCTATAACGCCTTTCAGGAAGAACTGATCGAGACCCTGACAAAAGAGAGATTTGCCGACCTTTATGCACAGACAATTACCTATGGGCTTTTTTCTGCGAGGATGAAGGTTCAAAACGGATTCAAAAGAGAAACCGCCTGGAAATTCATACCTGAAAGTCTACCTCTACTCAAAGAGATATTCTATTCTATGACAGGCCCTCATTTCCCCGAATCCCTAACCTGGATTGTCGATGACATAACCCAGATCCTTGAAAAAGCCGATATCTTATCAATTCTTAAAGAATTTAAGACTACCCAATGGGAAGAGGACCCGGTCATCCATTTCTATGAGACCTTTCTTGCCACTTATAATCCTGAAGAAAGAGAGCGACTCGGAGTTTACTATACCCCTATTCCAGTTGTTTCTTATATTGTGAGATCAATTCATAAACTTCTAAAAGACAGATTTAAAAAGAGCGAAGGGCTTGCCACAAATGATGTCACTCTACTCGATCCAGCAGCAGGAACTCTCACATTTGTAGTTCAGGCCATTAAGCAGGTT
Source organism: Thermodesulfobacteriota bacterium (assembly GCA_040756085.1). GTDB lineage: Bacteria > Desulfobacterota > BSN033 > BSN033 > UBA1163 > JBFMAE01. The sequence goes on from JBFMAE010000268.1 coordinate 2,517, forward strand.
CAGAAAGAGTTGGAGGAAAAGAAAAAAGGAGGACTTATTAAATCCTATATTGAGGAACATATCCTTCCCCATTTCCATGCCTTTGAGATTCTCGTCGCTCCCTATACAGTAGGTCACTTCAAGGTTTCTATGATATTAGACGAGATGAGTTACCAGTTCAAGGGGAGTAAACGATTTCAGTTTTATCTGACCAATACTCTCGAGATGAAAGACCCGAAGCAGATTAGTTTTCTCATCGACCTCGCTAAGGAAGGGCAAGAGGCAAAAAGAATAAAAGAAAAAGTTCCGATCCTAGTTGTCCTTGGCAATCCTCCGTACTCCGTGAGTTCAGAGAATAAATCAGAATTCATCGAAAACTTAATGGAAGATTATAAAGAAGATGTAAGGGACGAACGAAATATTCAACCCCTTTCAGATGATTATATAAAATTCATTCGGTTTGCCCACTGGAAAATAGCCCAAGCAGGTAAAGGGATCTTAGGATTTATTACAAACAACTCGTATCTTTCTGGAGTAATTCATCGAGGAATGAGGAAAAAGCTTTTTGAGACCTTTGATGAGATTTACATCCTTAACCTTCACGGTTCTTCAAGAATAGGTGAAAAGACACCTGAAGGTAGTAAAGATGAAAATGTCTTTGACATTCAGCAAGGTGTTGCCATTGCACTGTTTGTTAAATATGGAGAGTAGTAGCAGATTACAATTTGCCCGATTCTGTAGGGACAGATTACAATCTGTCCCTACAATGAATCATGATGGAAAGACATAGAAAATCCATTCGATTGAAAAATTATGATTATTCCCAACCCGGAGGATATTTTGTAACCATTTGTACAAATAGTAGAGAATTTTATTTTGAAAATTTACCCGAATTAAAGCAGATTGTTCAGAACCAATGGAAGGGATTAGAAAAGAAATATTTGGAAATTGAATTGGATGAATTTATTGTTATGCCAAACCATATTCATGGAATAATATTCATTGTAGGGGCAATTCATGAATTGCCCCTACAAAACAGACGTAATATGATATTACCCAAGGCAATCGGTTATTTCAAAATGAACACTTCAAGACAGTTCAACCAAATATTAAATCGCACTGGTCAACCTTTCTGGCAACGCAATTATTATGAGCATATTATTCGTAACGAAAGAGAATTATCCCGAATTAGGGAATATATCCAGAATAATCCCCTAAAATGGGAACTGGATAGAGAAAATCCAATGTCAAAAAATTTCAATTTAGATCACGACACATATTGGAAAGAAGTTTATGAATGATTGTGGAGGCCAAATGAACAAAGAGGTAAAAAACTGGTTAGATTCTGCTCAATATGATTTAGAAACTGCTGAGCATACGTTTAAAGCCAAGAGATATATTTATACGATTTTCATGTGTCATCTGGCTTTAGAGAAAATTTTGAAGGCAAAAGTTGAGGAGATAACCGGCAAGACCCCACCAAAGACGCATAATTTGAGATATCTTGTGAAATTAAGTGGTCTTGAACCCCCTGATGAAATGTTTAATTTCCTGAGCAAACTCAGCAATGTCAGCATTCCCACACGTTATCCCGATGATTTCGAAGAGCTTAGAAGAAGTTATAATAGAAAGGCAGCAAAAACTTATCTGTCACAAACTAAGGAGGCTTTTGAATGGATAAAAAAATCTCTAAAACCCTAAAGGAATTTAAGTCCGCACTTGAGGCGGTGGGTATCAGGGTTGACCAAGTAACTCTTTTCGGTTCCTATGCTACGGGGCATTCAAGAAAAGGAAGCGATATTGATGTTGCTGTAATCTCCGAAGATTTTAAAGGCATGAACCTATTAAAGCGATTTGAAACCATTGGACTTGCGCTGGCCAAGGCAAGGATAATGGAACCGATAGAGGCTATAGGCTATACGAAAAAGGAGTTTGAATTAAAAGGTAGGGGAACGTTTGTTGGGGACGAGGTTAAGGCAAGGGGTGTGCAGGTATTATGAGTAAAAAGAAATTAGCCAAAGTCTATTATGCCGACCTCTGGGGACTGAGAGAGGGAAAATACGAGTACCTCTTTAAGAATGATATTCAAACAACCAGGTGGCAAGAACTTGAACCTGTTGCTCCTTACTATTTCTTTGTTCCAAAGGATTTTGCATTGCAAGCTGAATATGAAAAGTTCTGGAAGGTCACAGACATTTTTAAGGAATTTCAAATAGGATTAATGACTGGGCAAGATGAATTTTTTATTGATTCAAATCCCCAAGCCCTAAAGGCTAGAATTTTGGCTATATTCAACAAAAATTTGAATGATGAGACTTTAAAAAATCTTTACAATCTTAAGAGTCAAGCAGGTCGAAAGACTATTAAAGCAAGAAACTTAACTATTTTTAAACAAGAGCTTATTTGTCTTTTTTGCTATAGACCTTTTGATATCCAATATGTATATGCAGAGAATAAATTTTTATGGAGGTCTGTCGAAGCACTTAAGAAACATTTTATTGTTAATAATATCGCCTTAATAACTACTCGAATTTTGGCAAAACCACCATTTAATCATGTTTTTATAGCCCAACACCCTGGAGACAATACATTGATCTCAGGCCAAACCAAGGAAAGAAATTACTTTTTCCCTCTCTACCTCTATCCCAATGAACCTGTAGGGACAGATTATAATCTGTCCATCTACATTAACAAGGACCAGTATTTTGAAGGCATTCCAATAGAGGTCTGGGAATATCGAATCGGCGCCTACCAGGTGATGGAGAAATATCTGAAGGACAGAAAAGGACGAAAACTATCCCTCGATGAAATCAATCATTATATGAAGGTGGCAAAGGCCATCCGGTTAACGATCATACTGCAAGAAAAGATTGACGAGGTTTACAGAGAAAGCAAAAACTGAAACCATCACAACTTAATGCTCCCTGAATCCCTTCCCCAATATAGTGTCGGTCCTTTTTTCGGCTTTGCTGCTAATGCGGTCATGTCTGTTCTGTGTCTGGTAACCCTGGTTCTTTACCGCCACTACCGCCCCCTACGCAGCCTCTTCCTCTTCTACGTTTTCTCAACTTTCCTCTTCATGGGTTGGGTCATTTACGGCCTTCAGAAATCGCCGGAATCAATTCTTCTGGGGTACCGAATCGATCTCGCTGCCTTAGCCCTGTTGCCCGCCAGTTGGGCATGGTTTGATTCGGCCCTTTCTAATCAGAGGCCCAACTGGTTACCCAGAGCCATGACCGGGATAAGCCTCTTCTTAGCCGGGTTAGCTCTTTTCGGGCAGGGCCCTTGGTTTTTGGGACTTCCTCTTGTGCCCCACGAGATTGCGTCTGATATCCTGAGACCCCAATCCAGGCTACTCAGACCGCTCATCCATTTCTTCGGACTGTCCATCTGTCTCTTTTACTTCCTTTTAACCATCAAAAGAATATGGCGATCTAAAAACCGAAGACCGGTCTATCTCCTGCCTTTTGGCATCGGGATGTTATTCTGGTTAATGGGCGGGCTTCATGATGCCATACGGTCCGCAGGCGTGGCCATTCTGATCGAGGATCAGGTATCGTGGTTCACCTCCTTCGGGCTCTCGGTCTTTCTGACCATTGCCGTCACTTTCCATTTTCGTTCCCTGGAGCAGGCGGTGCGCGAGGCCCGGGATGTCTTTGAGCGGTTCGTCCCTCCAGCTTATCTCCGCCGTATTGCCGCTGAAGGGCTGGGATCCATTCGTTTGGGCGAAGCTGACCAGCAGTGGGTAACCATCCTCTGTTGCGACATTCGAAGTTTTACAGCTCTGTCCGAACGACTCAACCCGAGTCAATTGGTGGCTTTCGTCAACCGTCTCTACGAACGAATCACCCGGGTGGTAGAAGAACATAAAGGAGTGATCGACAAGTTCCTCGGTGATTCAGTCTTATCTATTTTTGAGGGGACTGATTCGGCAGAGCGGGCTGTGGCCTGTGGGGTGGATATGCTTGCTGCCGTTCAGTCCTTCGATGCCGAAGAGGATCAACCCTCTGACCAGGCCGTCCGGATAGGCATAGGCCTCCATACCGGCCCGGTCATTCTGGGAACCATCGGCTCTTCTGAGCGAATGGACTCCACTGTCCTGGGTATTACCGTCAACCTCGCCAAGCGTCTCGAAGAAATAACAAGGCCATTGGGCGTGGATATGCTCATTTCGGAACAGGTAGCCAACCGATTGCCGGAGGGACACAATCACCGTCTCCGGAGGTTGGGTGAAGTTTCGGTGAGAGGGAGCTCATCGCCGGTGGGCACTATCGAGGTATACGACCATGATTCAACGGAGGTAAAAAAGCTCAAGGATCGGACGGAACCCCTCATGACAGAAGGGATCGAACTGCTCAAGACCGGCCGTCTTGAAGTTGCTCTCTCAAAGTTCAAGGAGGCTCAATCCATCCTTCCCCAGGACCCGGCCCTTCAATTTTTTACCAATTCCATCAAAGATGCATTAGAGAAAGGGCAGGCAATCAAAGGAACAACCTTGATTGATCTCAGAGAAGGATGTGTTCCACCTAATCTTAAAAAGGACAAATAATTACCTCCATTGGCAGAGAGGGTTTGAAAAAAAATAACTCAGCAAATTAAATGAGTTGGCAAATTTTTATCCCGCCCCGCAGAAAGCCCCGCGTTTTAACGCGGGGGCGGGGTTTACTTGAAGAATCTATACCGCAATATGCAGGATAGGCGAAGGGATTCAAAGAAATATTTAATTTTAATGATATATCATAGAGTTACAGATTTTGTGAACCATTTCAACTTTGTAAAATCTATTAAATGATACTGGTAAAAAAATTGTCACTTTTTAAATTTCCATGAGATATTAAATTCTTAAAAGTTATTTGATAACAATTAGTTATAATAACATGATGTAATTGGTATGGAAATTGCCTCTAAAATAATTAGTTGTCTAAATTATTTTTTGAAGATCTAAATAAATATGAATTAAAATTTTTTATTCGTATGGACAGAAACCCTTTTAATGAGCCAGAGAATGATAAGATTTCTTTTATCTCCTTTCTAAAGGGTGTTGACACTAAAACACCCGAATCAAAAGAGAAGAATGTCAACGACTTATCGAATGTCCCTTCCTGGTTCCTCCTTCTTGCTGAACTGGTCCATAACGTCAAAAATACTCTTAACACAATAAAATCCTTCACTCAACTTTCACGGGAGAAATTCAGGGATGTGGAGTTTGGTGAATATTTCTGTAAAACTGTTACCCAAGATATCATCAAGACCGATTTGTTTTTAAACTGCTTTCTCGATTATCTTAAGATCAATTCTCCTATCCCAAAAACGAACACGGTCCATATTATTCTCGAAAGTGTTCTAAAAATCAATGAAAGCTTATTTGAAGAAAAAAAGATAAAAATATTTAAAAAACAATATGAAAAGGATATACCCGAAACTACTGTCCATGATGAACAGCTAAAATATATGTTGAATTCTATTATACAATACGCAATCCCTTTAATACCCCCCAATGGGGGGATTGGATTCTTAACAAAATCATTCGATGCCCAAGACGTTAAGGAGGATGGCAAGGCCTCCCAGCAGAAGGAAGTAAAATACATTGAAATTCTAATTGGCTTCACTGGTTATGAGAAGTCAAGTAAACCATTGGAACCCTCACTGGGAACTCCATCCATTCGGACAGAAGAGACAAATGATTTTATATTAAGATTAATTAAGGAAGTCGCCCAGAAGAACCGGGGGATGCTGAAAATTAAAGTTGATGAGGAGAAGCCTATAACACTTATCTCTTTGATTTTACCTGTTGAAAGAAGGAGGGTCGTCCAATATCAACCGACAACCGCCTGAATCAAGATCTAATCGTTGAGAACGAGGTTATTAAAGAACTGTGGCATAGAAGGGAGTTTGGAATCTCACCTGTTCCCATTGCACCAAATTGAAGTATGGAAATGAGGTCAGGATCCTCTTCAACACAGTGCTTTATCTCCGTGAGCCTGCTCCAAAGCTAAAAATTACCCTTAGAGCAGTTTCAACCTGCAACCTTCTTCCCTCTTAAATTTTTCATCTTCCAGAATAGGCTCGACAGGTCGCAGAGTCTTCTCCCCCAAAAGGGACTCGATGTCTTTCTGGCGTCAGGATGGATGAAGCAGAAATGGTGACATCTGATCCTTTGCAATGCCTTTTCAAAACCCTTCTCACTTTCCACCCCTTGAAAGTAATTTGGGATCCAATATCCCAGAGACGAAAAAGCGTTTTTTTCTCCAGAATGGTAATGGTAAAAATCCATAAAATTTCGAAGGGAGGTTTTCACCCCAAATTCCTCGGGATCGAGGTGCCAGGGGGAGCCCGGTTCCATCTCGATCGTAAAAGTCCGAATCCCTCTTACATTAGCATACCGACTCCGGATCTCCTTTTGAAGTCGGATGGTTTGTTGAAGATTCTCCTGACTTTCAAATGGGACCCCAAGGGTGAAGAAAAGGTCGCAGAAGACTTGATGTTCTTTCAGTCGATCAAGGCATTCCAACAGGGCCCGATTGGTATAGGGATATCCCTTATGAACCCTTCTTACTTGGTCTGACCCTACATCCGGAGAAATGGCAATGAGGGATTTGGAGCCGGGAAAGGTCGCCTTAAAGGACTTGATAAAATCGATCGTGGGTAGTCCGAAGGATTCAAAGAAACAGTCGGCCTCTATCTTCTCTTCCCGGATGCGGGAGAAGAGGTTGAGAAAGTAATCGGGCCTCTGTGGATAGGGATCGAAGCAGATGTGGAAGGTCTCATATCCATAAGAGAGGGCTTCTCTCATCGTTTGAATGACTTCTTCCACCCCCCGGAAGGTCACCTCTTTTCTACCAGTAATGGTCACCTGGGACGGGATGTTCCCACTACACCAGGTGCACTGAACAGGGCAACCTCTGCCCACGGTGAGATGATAGATGGGTGACTTCAGAGAATACATCCAGAAATTTTTCTCCTTGGAGACACCCTTCACATAGAAGGGTTGTCCAATATAATAAATGTAAGTCGGGTAATTCTTCAATAATGGAAAGTTGGTAAAGGAGAGGTCGCTCAGGTCTCTCTCCGATGCGACATAGGAAAGGGGGTTGACGAGGACTCTCCCCTTCCTCCTCCAAGTCAGGTTAGGGATGGAGAAGAGATCTTCTTGGCCCTGGAGGATGGCATTGGCCAATTCGAGAATAGGAGCCTCTGCTTCACCGCGGATGATTCCATCAACCGCATCGAAGTTCCTCATAATCTCTTCATGGAAAAAACTGGCGGTGCCCCCTCCCAGGAGAATATAGATTTGAGGACAAGTCCCCTTGATCTTTTTCGCCACCTCCATCACATCGAAACTCTGATGGTGCCAGTGAAGATCGATCGCAACCATCCGGGGGGCTTTCTCCCGGACATAGGAGAGGATGGAAAAATCGCAATTTTCAATCCATTCCACTCCCATATGTACGATCTGAGTAGAAATGCCTTGACAGTGAAGGAGGTCGGCCAATCCGAGGATTCCTACTGGCAGGAAGTTGATCCAGATAAATTGATCAATGGGCCGATAGTAATTTCTTAACTTGGGGACGTGGAGAAAAAGGCAGTCCACTTTTTCCATCGGGAGAATTGTAAAATGTCAGGAGGAAGTATTTCAACCCCACGTCCATTTTATGGAAAATCCGAAATCCGAATTTCAAATTTCGAAACAATACCAAAATTCTAATTTCAAAATTCTAAACTTTTTTCCCTTTGGGAAATTGGTATTTTGATATTCGTGCTTGTTTCGGATTTCGTGCTTCGAATTTAGGATTTCATCTTTTGGAGGATGCCTCTGGCACAGAAAAGCCCAGAAAAGCTGGCACCCACGATCCCGTGGGAGGGTCGAATATAGTGGCCGGTCTGAAAGAGGCCAGGGATGAGAGTCTGATGGGGAGGTCTAAAATTTCCGATTTGCTGCGGTGTGGAAGCCAGGCCATACATTGCACCCCATTCATTTCCTGTATATCGCCTTAAGGTCAAGGGGGTGGCGGCTTCATAAAAAAGAAGGTGTTTTCTCAGGTCAGGGACCAACTTTGCTTCCAACTGCTGGAGGATTTTCTGAGAAAATTCCTCTTTGATGCGACGATATCTCATTGAATCAGCTTCTCCCCACCTCTCCTGATAATGAAAGGGGACGGTCACGAGGACCTTCAGGAGGTGTTGACCTGCCGGAGCCAATGAACCGTCCAAAAGGGTGGGGATGGATACGATCATCGTAGGATTCCTTGGGACCTCCCCACTTTGAAACATCCGGTATTCTTCCTCTAAGTCGGAGAGGAAACGGAGATAGGTAAAATAGGGAAGGCCCATTCCTTTCACATCTAAATCCGTGGCGATATAGAGGATGAAACAGGAGAGAGAATATTCGAAGTGCCTCATCTTTTTCGTGAGTTTTTTTTGAAATTCATAAGGAAGCATCTTGACCAGAAGATTGGGGTTGATATTCGAGATGACCAGTGGGGCTTGAAATACTCTCCCATCCTCTGTCAGGACTCCTTCAGCCCTTCCATCTCTTATCAGGATTTGCCCCACTTCTGTTCGAAGATGGATCTCTCCTCCAGAGCGAAGAAACGATCTTGCCATCGTTTCGGAAATCCTTCCCATGCCTCCCCTGGGATAAAAAACCCCTTCCATCAAGGCTTTGCTGATCAAGGTTACTGCGAAGAGGAAGGAGAGTCTCGAAGGCGGCTCTGTGACTGGAAGGGTGTGTAGAGCCATTTTGATCTCCCCTCCCCTGAAAAGGTCGTCAAGAACTTTTTTGTGATTTGTTCGATGATAGCGGATGAGATTTCGAAAGATGAAGGGAAAGAAAATCTTCTTGACCAGAGTCATCTCTGAATAGGATTTCACTTCCTCCCCGATTCGTTTGATTAGGGAGAGATAGGTCTTTAACCCTTTCTCCTCTTCAGGGAAAAGATTGAGGAGGGCCTCCATATAGGAATGAAATCCACCCTGACGGAGATGGACCTCAAATCCGGGATAGATGTTTCGGATGTGGTGGACTGGAATGAACTCCACATCTTCGTGTACCCCCATCTCTTTTAAAATTTCATAAAATTCTCCGCCCTCCTGACATCCACCGACAAAGGCACCCGTAGCATCAAAAACGAATCCATCTCGTCTGAAGGAGACGACATAACCCCCGACCTGCTCTTCTTTTTCGAAAAGAAGGGTCCTCAATCCCTTCTTTGCAAGAAGAGCTGCAACGGTCAGTCCTCCCATCCCGGACCCGATAACAATGGCATCGTATGTCTTATTGTTCGTCATGCTTCCTCTTCGAAAGAATTAAAAGCGTTGGAAGAAAACAGAGGGCGGTGATCAGACAGAATCCCATCCCCAGGATGGTCACCCATCCCATCATGGAGAGGGCCTGATATCGAGCGGTGACCAGGGAACCAAATCCAAGCATCGTGGTCAAAGAACACATGACCATTGCCCTTCCTGTGGTGCGAAGGGCATGGCCTGCGTCCCTTTTTCCTCTTTCTAAATAACGGTGCATCAAATGGATGCTGTTGTCGATGCCCATACCAATGATCATGGGAAGGATGACGGCATTGACGAAGTTAATTCGAATCCCAAAGAGGGACATCGACCCTACCATCCAGGTCAGACCCATGACCAAAGGCATGAGTGTAAAAAGGGTGGTTCTCCATTTCCTAAAGTGGAGAAAGACCCAAAAAAAGATGATCAAGAAGGCAATCGGCGTAAGAAGAAAAAGGTCCTCTCTTACAATCCTGAGGATCTCCGATTCTACCCGTTCAGGACCTGTGATAGAAACCCCTTGAAGGTCTTGTTCTAACCGGTCGAGAGAGAGTCTTCCTTTCTGATAGTAGAGATGGGAGATGAGTTTATAGTTCTCTCCTTTCTTAACGAGGAATGATTCAATCCCCTTTTTTAAAGGACCTTTTTGGAGATAGGCGACCAGGGTTTCCGGAGGATAGATTTTTTCACTTCCCCGGTTCAACTCCTCAAGGCCTTGAATGAGAGGTTGAAATTCGTTTAACTCGAATCCATTCTCTTTCAGGGATTGGATGAAGCTTCTTCTTACCCTTTCCAGATCGATTGACTCCCGAATCGCCTGAGCCATCTTACGCTGTTTTTCCGGAGAGGGGATGAATTTTGATAAAGAGGTAAAGGAATCGACCTTCTGATCCTTTTCATATCTTTCGAGCATGGTTACCAGCTCCTCCTCTTTTAGAAGGAGGGACTGAAGTTCTTTCCCCTCATGGAGGGTGATCACTTCCAGCTTCTTTCCTCCAAAAGTCTTTGTCATTCGATCCAGGACTTCGAGGGATTGAATCTGCTTTGGCCTCAGATTTCTGAAATCCCTTTCCGTCTCAATCTGGAAGGCAAAGAAGACAAAGAAGAGTGTGACTCCAATGAATCCAATGAAGATGGGGATGGGATGCTTCTCTAAGAAAGAAGAAGTATTTTTAAAGGGAAAGGTTTTAAGAGGACAATAGGAATAGGGTTTCTTCTTTCGGTCGATCCATATGAGAAAGGAGGGCAGGACAAAATAGATGCAGAGGAGTGCGCAGAGGAGTCCGACAGAGACGAGGAAGGCCAGTTCCACAATCCCCTGGACGCGAGAGAAGAAAAGGATGGCAAAAGCGAAGATCGTGGTGAAAGCCCCTGTCCAGATCGCTTCTCCGGTCTGTGTGAGGGTGGTCTCGATGGCTGTTGGAATATCCGCACCTGATGTCCTTTCCTGTTGGTATCGATCATAAATATGGACCGCGAAATCAATCCCCAATCCCACCAGGATGGCCGCGAAGGCACTGGTCAGGATGTTCAGGCTGCCCAGAGTGAGGGAGGCAATTCCCATGGTCAACTGGATTCCTCCGAAGAGGGGAAGGCCGACGAAGAGAAAAGTAATCCATCTTCGGTAGGCACAGAAAAATAGGATTAAGACAAGGATGAGAGAGAAGAAGAAAGAACTCTGCATATCGAATCGGAGGGTCTTGGCTTCGGCTGTGGCAATCGGATGGGCACCGGTCATGGAGACCCTTACACGATTCTCCTGGTCGGAATGAGTCGGGACGATGGATTTTTTCAATGCCTCCATCAGAGAACTGGAAAAGGAGAGATCGGTTGCGGGTCGCGCAGGCTCGGTGATGATCAAAAGGGACTTCTGGTCTTTGGAGAGGAAGAGGTTACTCGACTCATCAAACTCCATCCCCTTCATTCCTTTCCGCCATTTCTCCATAAAGAGCCACCGCATCTCAAACGGGTCGATCTGAATCAGGTCCTTCATCGCAAAGGAGGTCTGGCTGACCAGGATCTTCTTATTCTTTCGAATCTGTTTGGCGATCTCCGCTTCGTTCCATTTTTCCTTCAGTTTGGGAATATCCTCTTCGTCAAGGAAGAGATAGGGGTGGGTGAGAAAAAGGGTGAGGGTAGGTTTGGCTCCCTCTAAATCCTCGGCCTCTATCTTTTGGAAACGGATATTCTTGAAGGCCTTTCTCCCATCTATCTCCAGTGTCTTTAAGGCTTCTGCAATTTTTTCCCCGGATTCGGCCAGTGGTTGGAGATCCATTCCTTCTCTCTGCTCTAAGAGAATGAAGAGGAGGTCGAACGTCCCCGCCTCTTTCAGATTCTCCATGTAAAGCTTGATGGGGCCTTCCTCAGCCGGAAAGAGTTTGAGGAAGTTGGGATCGAACCGGAGACTTCCCGTGAGAACAAAGGCAACCCCAAGAAGGATAAAAAAGACGAGAATGATCCTCCGATACCATTGGATACAGAGACGGGCGATTCCTCTTAGCAGTCGCTTACGCAAAACCATCCCCCTATTTTAATATAAAACAATGGGAATCCATCGCCGAGACGAATTATAACAGATTCATCAATAAGAAGGACATGATCTTTTCATCTTTTACCTTGCCAATTCTTAGAATCATTTGTTAAGATAATAAAAATAATTTTCAAACGTATTCAATCATTCTACGAATTGTTGCTTCAGGGAACACATCAACCCGAAGAGATAGAGATGTCCCGAGGCGGAAAAACCCATCCCACCGTTTCGATCGGTAAACCCCGTTAGAAGGTCTTAGACCTTCCACCGGAAGGGCTCACACGGAGCTTTAAACCCCGTGTTCGCCCCGTTAGAAATAATGCCCCGCTGGGATTTCTATCGGGGTTCACTCCAAAAGGAATTTTATCCCCTGCCTCTCTCCGCGAAGCGGGGCGGGCTTTCTAACGGGGTAAAAATAATTTATGGAAATCGTCCCAGCCATCCTCGCCGAAAACTTTGAAGACTGCCAGAAGATGATCAGGCAGGCCGAATCCTTTACCCATTATGTTCAAATCGATTTAATGGACGGAGTTTTTGTGCCCTCCCAGAGTTTTTCGGGTGAAAAAATAAACGACATCGACACGACGATCTTCTTTGAAATCCACCTGATGATTCAAGACCCTCAGTCCCTGATGGCCCGGATCCATCATCCTCATCTTAAAAAGGTGATCTTCCACATCGAATCCAGTACAAACCATTTAGATTTCATTCATCAAATGAAGGATAGGGGAATCCAAATGGGTTTTGCCATGAATCCAGGAACCCATATTGATAAATTCATAGACATCTTAGAAAAAGGGGAGACCCTGCTGTTTCTGACGGTTGACCCTGGCTGGTATGGAAGCCCTTTTAGGCCTGAGGTTCTGAAGAAAATCGAAGAAGCGAGAAACATCTTCCCGGATAAGATCATTTCAGTAGATGGTGGTGTTTCCCTGGATAATCTAAAATTATTTATGGATCTCGGTGTTGACTACGTGTGTGTGGGAAGTCGGATCTTCCTGAAAGGCATTCCAGAAGAAAATTATAAGCAGTTCATAAATAAAATAAAGGAAATGGAGGTCATTTGACCAAGATGAAGAATCTCGATGAATTCTGTGTCAACACCATCAGGATGTTATCCGTTGACATGGTCCAGCAGGCAAACTCAGGACATCCGGGAATGCCCATGGGTGCAGCCCCCATGGCCTATGTCCTCTGGACAAGATTCCTCAGACATAATCCCAACAATCCCTCATGGCCTGACCGAGACCGTTTTGTCCTTTCCGCTGGCCATGGCTCGGCCCTTCTTTACTCTCTTCTGCATCTGATAGGATATGATCTCCCCATAGAAGAGATTAAACGTTTTAGACAATGGGGAAGTAAAACCCCCGGCCATCCTGAGTATAGGGAAACTCCAGGGGTTGAATGTACCACAGGTCCTCTGGGTCAGGGATTTGGAACCGGTGTGGGCATGGCCATCGCTGAGCGTTTCCTGGCTGCCCGGTTTAACCGTCCAGGTTATGAAATCGTGGACCACTATACCTATGCCATCGTGAGCGACGGCGATTTGATGGAGGGGATCGCTTCTGAGGCAGCATCGTTAGCCGGACACCTTAAACTGGGTAAGTTGATCTATCTTTACGACAATAACCACATAACCCTTGCTGGAGAAATAGGGCTTAACTTTACGGAGGATGTATGCAAACGCTTCGAGGCCTATGGCTGGCATGTGCAGTCCGTTGAAGATGGAAATAATATCGAAGCCATTGCAAAGGCCATCACGGCAGCCCGAAATGAAACGTCCCGCCCTTCCCTCATTTCGATCAGGACGCATATCGGTTATGGCAGTCCTCATAAACAGAATACGTTTGAAGCCCATGGTTCTCCCCTGGGTCCGGAGGAGGTCATCGCCACAAAGAAAAACCTCGGTTGGCCCCTTGAGCCGGCCTTTTACATACCGGATGAGGCCCTCGCCCATTTTAGAGAAGCACTCAACAGAGGGTTGCAGCTTGAAGAGGAATGGAAGGCAAAACTGGAGTCATACGGAATAGCCTATCCGGACCTCGGGGTCGAGTGGGAAAGGTGGATGAACGCAGGCCTTCCAGAGGACTGGGATAGGGACGTCCCGGTTTTCTCTCCAGATCCCAAAGGGCTGGCAACACGCTTTGCCGGCGGCCAGGTAATCAATGCTATCACCTTACATCTTCCCTCTCTGATAGGAGGCTCGGCCGATTTAAACCCTTCAACCAATACGGCACTGAAAGATAAGGGCAACTTTCAATGCCCGGGGTCTGGTTCTCAGGCCCTCCAGGGCTCCGTTTCTGGCCCCTGGGGATACGAAGGAGCAAACATATCATTTGGAGTACGTGAACATGCGATGGGAAGTATATTGAATGGAATGGCTCTTCACGGCGGGTTGCTTCCTTACGGAAGTACTTTTTTAATTTTTTCAGACTATATGAGGCCTGCGATCAGGCTTGCCGCTCTGATGAAACTCCATGTGATCTATATTTTTACTCATGACTCGATTGCCCTTGGGGAAGATGGCCCCACCCATCAGCCTGTGGAACAACTTGCCGGTCTAAGGGCCATCCCAGGTCTGATCGTAATCAGACCTGCGGATGCGAATGAAACGGCCGAGGCATGGAGAGTGGTGGTTGAAAATAAAGAGGGACCTGTTGCGATCATCCTGACCAGACAGAATGTCCCGGTCATAGACAGGAGCAAATTTAATCCAGCTGCTGGGCTTAAAAGAGGGGCTTATATTTTAGCTGATTCGCCTCACGGCAAACCGGAGGTCATTCTGATCGCCACGGGTTCGGAGGTCCATCTGGCGCTGGAGGTCTATGAAAAACTGAGGACGGAGGGCATTGGGGCTCGCATCGTGAACATGCCGTCCTGGGAACTTTTTGAACAGCAGCCGGAAACTTATCGAAATGAAATTCTTCTCCCTGAGGTGACAAGGAGGATATCGATTGAAGCAGGTTCCACCCAGGGCTGGCACAGATATGTGGGGCTGGAGGGTGAAGCGATCGGGATCGATCATTTCGGGGCCTCCGCTCCCATGAAGATCCTCCTCAAAGAGTTCGGGTTTACATCTGAAAATATACTGAACAGAGTTAAATCTCTTTTGGCAAAAAAGAAGGGGTGATGGCGTCGGCGCCTGTGTTGCAGCAAACAAGTTCCCGGGCATACGGGCCGCTATCTACCATGATACATTTTTGGCCCACCAGGGGGTGAAGGATGAACAAAAATCCATTGATCGGTCTTAAGGAACTCGGACAGAGTGTCTGGCTCGACAACCTAAATAGAAAACTGATCACCTCAGGAGAACTGAAACGTTTAATCGAGGAAGAAGGTTTGAGTGGAATCACTTCCAACCCGACGATCTTTCAGAAGGCCATTTCAGGGAGTACGGATTACGATACCTCCTTGCGGAAGATGATCGATCAGGGGATCAAGGATGAAAAAGAACTTTTTTTCAGACTGGCCATTGAAGACGTCTCCAATGCAGCAGAGATGCTATGGCCAGTTTATCAATCAACCGGAGGGCAGGATGGGTTTGTGAGCATTGAAGTCTCTCCTGACCTTGCCTACGACACCAATGCGACGATTTCAGAAGCGAGGCACCTGTTTTCGACCATCAACAAGAAAAACATACTGGTGAAAGTCCCTGCCACAAAACAAGGACTTCCGGCTATTGAGCAACTGATCAGCGAAGGGGTGAATATAAATGTAACGCTCCTGTTTTCAATAGAGCGTTATGAAGAGGTGGCAGAGGCTTATCTCAGAGGGCTCGAAAGAAGGACAAGCAAAGGTGAGCCGATCAATGAAATAGCCTCTGTGGCAAGTTTCTTTGTCAGCAGGGTGGATACGCTTACCGATAAGCTTCTCGAAATCCGACTGTCATCAGCCGCCTCCAAAGCCGAAAAAGATAAAACGATGAGCTTTTTTGGAAAGGCAGCCGTAGCCAATGCAAAAATCGCTTATAAAAAATATAAGAATATTTTTTCCGGAAAACGTTTCCTCCCCTTGAAAGAGAAAGGCGGCCATCTCCAGAGATTATTATGGGGGAGCACGGGAACGAAAAACCCGAAGTACAGCGATATTAAATATGTGGAGGAGTTGATCGCACCGGATAGTGTCAACACGCTGCCCGAAACAACCATTGAAGCCTTTAAGAACCATGGCCATGCGAAGATAACCATCGGCGATCATCTTGAAGGTGCGGAAAGGTTATTTCAGGAACTCAAGTCAATTGGCATAGAAATAAACGAGGTAACGGACCAATTGGAAAGCGAGGGAGTGAAGCTCTTTTCCGATTCATTCTTTTCCCTTTTAAAGGAGATCGCCCAGAAGAGAGATTCATTTCTATAAAAAATAAAAGTGACACTTTTTTGGATGAGATAATGGTTAACAGGAGAACAAAAACTAAAGAACCTCGAATGGTACTGGCAGGAGATATCGGCGGAACCAAATCACGCCTTGGACTTTTTCGCGTTGTCAGGGAAGCACCTCACTTAAAATTTGAAAAAACCTTCCATAGCAAAAATTACAGTGGACTGGAAAAGATTATCAAGGATTTCCTCGGAGGGGAGGAGAGTATTGACTCAGCCTGTTTCGGCGTGGCCGGGCCAGTAACCAGCGGAATCATAAGAACCACGAACCTTCCATGGCGTATCGACATTCAATCGATTCAAAAAGAGCTCACCATCAGAAGAGTGGAAGTTATCAATGACCTAGTCGCCAATGCTTATGGCATTTTTATGTTGAAAAATAAGAGGGACTTTCAGACCCTTAATACCGGTGAAATAAAAAAAGGAAATGCGGCCGTTATCTCCGCAGGGACAGGTCTTGGAGAGGCGATTCTCTTCTGGAACGGGAAGCGGCATGTGCCATTTCCCTCCGAGGGGGGACATGTTGAGTTTGGTCCGAGAAACGATTTGGAGATTAAACTGTTCCAGTACCTTTTTGATCGCTTCAGTCATGTCAGTTATGAACGGATCCTTTCTGGAGCAGGCCTTCTTCATATCTACCAGTTTCTGAGAGACTCCAAGAGATCCGGGAATGAGCCGGAATGGCTCTCTCAAAAAATGAAACAGAAAGATCCTGCCGCCGTGATTTCTGAAACGGCTAAATTGAAGAGGAATAGACTGTGTGTGATGGCACTAGATCTGTTTGTCTCCATTTATGGTTCGGCTGCCGGGAATCTTGCCCTCCAGGTTATGGCTGTTGGAGGAGTATATCTTGGAGGTGGGATCGTGCCAAAGATCATCTGGAAACTTAAAGATGGGACATTTATGGAGGCCTTTAAAAACAAGGGGCGGCTCTCGGAGGTGGTGGCTCAAATTCCTGTCAAAGTCATCCTGAATGACAGGGCAGCTCTTCTTGGGGCGGCCTACCATGCCATGGAACTCTTGCATGAATGATGGGATATCTTAGGTGAAAACGCATCGAGGGTCATGATGAAAAAGATTGAACTTTGGGAACGATATAAAAAGTATCTGAATGCCAATCCTGATTTAGGGTTGATGATCGATATCAGCCGCATGAACTTTCCAGAGGACTATTTTGATGTGATGGAACCTCGAATTCAAAAGGCCTTCAGAGAGATGGATGCCCTTGAATCAGGGGCCATCGCCAATCCTGATGAAAAACGCATGGTCGGCCATTACTGGCTACGTGCTCCCGATTTAGCGCCCAAGCCTGAAATTCGCCAGGAGATAAAGGGGACGATCCACTCCATCAAAGATTTTGCACAAAAGGTTCATTCAGGCAAGATCAAGGCTCCAAATGGAAGATTTTTTTCCAGGCTACTCCTCATTGGCATCGGGGGATCCACCCTTGGACCTCAATTCGTCTCTCGTGCGTTAGGAACCTCAAAAGACCCTATGAAACCCTATTTTTTTGATAATACAGACCCAGATGGGATGGACCTCGTTTTGAAGGAGATTGGAGATAGTCTTTCAGAAGCACTCACCCTGGTCATCTCCAAAAGCGGTGGGACCATAGAGACCCGGAATGGCATGCTCGAGGCAAAAGCCGCCTATCGGTCAAAGGGACTTCCCTTCGAAAAATATGCTGTTGCGATTACCGGAACAGAGAGCGACCTTATTGCAAAAAAAGATAAATGGCTGGCGAGATTTCCGGTGTGGGACTGGGTGGGCGGAC
The DNA here is from genome assembly GCA_040756085.1 of Thermodesulfobacteriota bacterium. Lineage (GTDB taxonomy): Bacteria > Desulfobacterota > BSN033 > BSN033 > UBA1163 > JBFMAE01. The sequence continues at coordinate 20,458 of JBFMAE010000268.1, forward strand.
GCACCTCCGAGACCTCTGCGGTAGGGCTTGTACCGGCTGCCCTTCAGGGAATGGATATTGATTCATTATTAGAAGGGGCTCGTCTCTGTGATCAAGTCACCCGGAAAAAAGTGACCCGTTCCAATCCCGCGGCCCTACTTTCTCTCATGTGGTATCACGCAACCGGGGGTTGCGGGAAAAAGGATATGATCATCCTCCCCTACAAAGATAGACTCCAGCTCTTCCCTAAATACCTTCAACAACTCATCATGGAATCCCTCGGCAAAGAAAGAGACCTCGATGGTCAGATTGTCAACCAGGGGATTTCAGTCTATGGCAACAAAGGTTCAACCGATCAGCATGCCTATATTCAACAACTTCGCGAGGGGATGAACAATTTCTTTGTCACATTTATCGAAGTGCTCAGAGACCGCGAAGGGCCTTCATTACCGGTTGATAAAGATGCCACCAGTGGGGATTACCTGAGTGGCTTTCTTCAGGGAACCCGGCAGGCACTGAGCGAACAGGCTCGTGAATCGATTACGATTACGATGGAACGGGTCGATGCCCGTTCCATCGGCACATTGATAGCTCTTTATGAGCGTGCCGTGGGTTTATATGCATCGCTGATCAATATCAACGCCTATCATCAACCCGGCGTGGAAGCCGGGAAGAAAGCAGCAGCCTTCATCCTTCAGCTCCAGTCCCGGGTCTTCGCCTTCCTTCGAAAGGAAAGAGAAAAATCCTTCACTCCGGAGGAGATTGCCTCTGCCATAGGCGCGAAGGAAGAAGTGGAGACGATATTCAAATTGCTCGAACACGCAACTGCCAATGAGGATCACAGGATCAAAAAGATACCGGCTCCATTTCCATTTGAAGCCCGCTATCATTATATCCCTGAGGAGAGGGCGAGCGGAAGTTAAAATCCAATGACATCCAACATTCTCATTAAACCTACATAAGAAGACGTTAACCCTGTTGTTGCATTAAATTCGGCGCTTGGATTCATCAAACACTTACCAATAGAGGGATGGCCGTTAAATCAATGTCATCCACTGGATCAACCAAATAGTGACCCTGTGGAATAGGTTTTACGTCTTCTCTGAAAAGATAAAACTCCCAATAGTGGAGCAAATAATACGTGATGCTATCGAGTATGATTCTTATTCCACAGGGGAAGGTATCATCAAAATGGTGGAAATTGCCTTTTTATGGTGGTACGCAGTTGATTCAACCGCATCTTTATGCAACAACAGGGTTAATAAGTCGGAGGTGGATTAGCGAGGGGTTGGGGAGGGGAGATGGATCAAGGGTGACACAGGACGAACCCTCCTCATCCAGGCCTTATGGAACCCGAAATTCATGGGGCCAAAGATCTGAAGGGATCGATGAATTTTAAAAAGTCTCTTGAACATAGATCCCCATGAGAGAAAAGAGGAATTGAGCCATTCAAAACCCTCCTGGAGTTCCTCCGGAGTCATCCTTCTCGGAACAAACGTGACATGTTCCATATCGTAGAGGTCCCATCGGTCCGTCAATATCCTTCCCTCCCTCTTTAGCCTTTCTCTTAAAAGGGTCCCTGGATAAGGGGTAAGAATAGGAAAAAGTGCACCGTCGATCTTTGCTTGATGACAAAAATTCAAAATCTTTTCAAAGGTGTCTGGAGTGTCATGATCGTATCCCAGGATGAAAGAAGTCAGAATCCCGATACCATTATCATGAAATTTCCTCACCGCCTCGATTGGGGAAATTCCGAGGTTCGTCTTTTTTCCCATCATCGAGAGGTTTTCCTGAGCAAGAGATTCGAATCCCACAAAGAGTGTCATGCACCCGCTTTTGGAGGCCAGTTTGAGCAACTCGTCATCATTGACAAAACTGAGTGGGGCATGGCTGGCCCATTTAAATTTAAGAGGGACCATCTCCTGAAAAAGATCCTTGGCATAGGGCCGATTCCCGACGAGATTGTCATCCACAAGAAAGAGGAACACACTCTCCCGTCTCAACGCCTCCAACTCTTCGATAACGAGATGGATTGGCCTGATCCTGTAACCTCTTCCGAAGAATGAGGAGACAGAACAGAATTCACATTGAAAAGGACAACCCCGGGTCGTCTGAATGGTATTGGTGAAGAGGTAGCCCTTTCCTTCCACAAGCTCTCTTCTGGGAGCTTTGATTTCAGAAAGGTTTACAGGCTTATCATCATAATAGATCTTCTTTAATTTTGACTCCTTAAAATCTCTGATCACCTCCCTCCAGACCCGATCCCCTTCTCCTATGACGATGGCATCTGCATGCTCTAATGCCTCCTCAGGATGAAAGGATACATGAAATCCACCAAGGATAACTTTTTCCCCTCTCTTCCTGAACATGTCAGCGATCTCATAGGCCCTTGGAGCCTGTGGGGTCATCACAGTAATTCCAATTAGATCTGCGTCGATCTCATAACGAATGGGCTCCAGATTTTCGTCGATGATAGAAACTTCCACATCCTCAGGGGTTGATGCGGCCAGTGTGAGGACACTCAGGGGAGGAAATTTGAATCCAATCTGACCCCAGAGGTTCGATGGAGGCCAACCAGGAACAACGAAGAGGATTTCCATAGGAGATTACTTAAGAAATAGCCATCTTTTCCCCCCTCTCCCCTGGTGCCTGCCTGCGCGAAGCCGCTTCGGCGAAGGCAGGGGAGAGGGCGAGGGTGACATGCTCTGTTTTACCCCACCTAAATCCTCCCCCATCAAGGAGGAGGATATGACTTCGTTATTTTCATGGTTCGCGCCTGCCTGCCGCAGGGAGGGATGACAAATCCGTCATGAAAGATTGCTTTAGGAGAAAATATTAGCACCCCATAGTTACATTATCAATTTTATTCTGTAACCCTTGTAACCTTATATATCCAAAAGAGAGGGGTCCCGGCCAACGAGTTTATTTTATTATGAAGGTAGTTGATGGATAACTTAAGGTTGGCTTTTATTTTTTAAAGGAGGGAAAGCATATTTAATCCTTCCACTATTTCATAATGCCTTCGGTTATTAGTGAGAATGGTTAGATTATAACGAAGGCAAGTGGAGGCTATTAAGAGATCAAAGTCACTGACAATCTTCCCCTTTTGTCTCAGTTTTCCACGTTCTTTCCCAAAGATCTTACAAATCTCTTCATCAACATTGAGCAGTTTTAAATCAGGAGCGAGAAATTCTTCAAGAAGCTTCTGGCTTTTGACAGGGTCTTTGGAATAATAGACACCTTCATAAATCTCTGCTAAAGAAATCACGCTTATTGCCACTCCTTCAGGGGCCAACTCTTCCAATTTTGTAACCACTTTATTTTCGCCTTTTAGATGATTAATTACCCAGTCAGTATCAATTAAGTATTTCATAATTTAACCTCTGGTCTAGTAGCAATAAGGCGATCGTTATATATGTTTCTTATCAGCTCATCACAATCGATTAAACCCTTCCACCCTCCAGCTGTTTTCTTTAAGGCTTCTGAAAAGCTTCTCTTCACCGGCTTGGATGTAGCTTCCAAAATACTAATTGTGATCTCTTCTCCCTCCTTGATTTCTACCTTCTCTAAGGGCTCAATCATCCCTTTAGAAAATCTTGCCTTAATTATCTTTCCCATTTTCATTCCTCCCTTGACCTTTCTTTTATCTCTTTATTTATCATTTTAGGGAAAAGAAGAGGTTCTGTCAATTAGATAGAAGTAAACCCCGTTAGAAAAGAAGGGGTTTTGACACCGCCCTCAATAAGGAATTGAGGCTTTATATTTATAGCATCCCCGGCATAAATGCCGTGGCTTTCTACCGGGGTAAATGGGACGTTTCTGTTTTCTGCGAATTTTAGCGCGAAATAAAGAACCCCGCAGCAGAGCTGCGGGGCATTTTGAAAGATATGATGCGCATTTCATCCTCGTCAAAAATGTCACACTGAACTCGTTTCAGGGTCTCCTTCTTCGAGATTCTGAACCAAGTTCAGAATGACAGGATAGAGTTTTTATTTACGCAACAGGATCAGCTTTTCGTCACTTTTTATCGCCTTCGGCGAACCTGTTTTCATCCGCCCAGCAGAGCTGGGCGGTATTCAACAGGTGTTTTTATAAATTAAATATTAATTTACCACTTACCATACGTAGATGCCAAACAAAAATTTCATTATTGAATATCTAAGTTACAAGAGTATAATATAACAACAGTTCAGAACCGGTTAAAACCATTGAATTAGTGGCATTTTATTCCATACAAAGAATCAGCTTAAAGGTGACTCCATGAAAAAGATTATGGTCGTCGATGACGAGGAAAGCATCCGATTTCTTTATAAAGAGGAACTCGAAGAGGAAGGATACGCTGTGGAGGTGGCAAGGAGTGGGGAAGAGACACTAGAGAAATATCCTTCCCTTAAACCAGATATTATCACTCTTGACATAAAGATGCCTGGAATGGATGGGATAGAGACTTTAAGACGATTACGCGAGCTAGATAAAGAACTGCCCATTATCCTTTGCT
>JBFMAE010000269.1:0-2985 GCA_040756085.1 Thermodesulfobacteriota bacterium
TCAAGAAGCTTCCCAACACAAGTTAATCCCATGCCATCGATTGCCTCCACCACCTTAAACCGTTTCCCCTTGAAGACCATCACCCCCTTTCTACTGCTTTTGCCAAATTCCGAGACTAATTTCATCCGACCCCCCCCCAACAAAAAAGTCAAGTGGTTTTTTACCTATTTTTGAAATTCTGCCATAAGGAAATCGGATAGGAGGCGGCAGGCGCGGTTAACCTATCTGGAGGGAGGCTGAGGTGGAGGTGAAAGAGAAGCGGAGAATGGGACCGTTGGACTTAGTGAATAAAAATCCCTTTGGCTTTCACGAGGCAAAAGCTACTTGTCTTATTCGATCTCTTTCTGGAGCTGGTTGATCTTAAGTCGATACAGCTCCTTGGGAGTCATATCGATTAGGTAAAACAATTCCTCGACATCAACGATTCCATAGATCCCTTCATAGTAGACGATCATTTTATGGATGCTGTCGCCCATCTGCTTCCCTCTCCAACGGCGAATCCCAAGATGGGCCAATCGTTGACCATGCTCGCTCTTGTAGGCATTGACTAAACTATAGATAATCAGAGTCAGCACCGCATGAGCCCGAACCGCAGCGACCGTCTTCTGAGGGTACTTTAATAAATGATACCCCTGCTTGAGTTCCCGAAACCCTTGGTTCTCAATCTCTGAGCGTAAATCATATTGCTCAATAATCTTCATGGGTCGAGAAATAGAAAGATTGGTTAAAAAAACTTTCTCCTTTCCTGGCGCATAGTCCTTTCCATCCCACCGAAGGACCATCACCCCATTGATCGGATTGGCCTTAAAGTCCTTTCGACCTTTTCTTCTCCGATGCTCCTCCTCGCCAAATTGATCATAAGAGAGAAGCCCCCTTACACCCATCACCTTCGTCTCCTTGGTCCCTTCCACAAAGACCCTCTGGCCATCTGCCTTCTCCGAACGAAATCCTCGAATGTCCTGGCTCACCTCCATATTGCTCCGGGACGGAATGACGAATCGGATCTTCATCTTCTTCGATAACCACCACAGCAAAACCCCATCTATGAACCCTCGATCAACCAATAACACCTTCACTGCTCCACCCGTCCTCTGCTGCGCCTCCCGTACCAACTCCTTCGTAAAGTTCTTCTCGTGCTCGTTGATCTTGACCACACGGGCCGCCACCACGATCTTATGCCTCGCCTCCAGCAAAACCAATAACTTGTAACCGTACACATATTTCACAATCTCCACTTCCTTGCCCTCTTTGCTGCTCCATTCCCTCTTAACCACTTTCTTCATTCCACAGCCCTTGTAGTATTTCGTTGTCGGCAAAGCGCTGGCATCCAGGATATAGGTCCTGCCCCGAATCAGCTTGTGCTTGACCAAGACCCGCACCGCCTCTCTTAAAATGAAATCCACCTCCTTGGTGGAAAACCTCGAAAGAAAATCGGCCAAAGTGTCCCGATGCATGGGCCCTCGACGCTTCCCCTTCCCCCTGTGACAAAATCCATCCTGTATCTGACGAGCCGTAAATCCAATGATCTTGAGCAGCGCCGTATCCCGAAACAGATGCTCCTCCAACTGATTCATGCTCGAAATCCCCATCAGCTGCTTCATCTCGTAAGTCAGAATCATTAAGACCGTGGGGATCATGACTCGCTTCACTCTCTTGGGACGAAAATCGACCCGTGCAAAGAAGCCCAGACTAAAAAGAAAAATGAAAAAATGATCCAAAAATCCCCAGCCTGCCCCCACCACTGCTTCGGGCTTCTCTCTCAGTTTCAGCTTCCGATAAACCTCCTTCTGAGCCCGCTCATAAAACTGCCAGCTACTTTTCTTCATCTCCCTCCCTCATCTGCGTCTCCCCTATCTTCCACAACAGCTCGATGATCTCCCGGTGAATCTTGCCCAATTGAGCCATCCCCCGCTGAAAGACCTGATAGTTCCTGGCCCTCTCCACCTCCGGACTCGCTGCTTTGCCCAAATACTTGTACCGGCTCTGGCCCTTTTCCTTATAAGAAAGGTAATAGTAGGGACCGTGCTTCTTCTGCGAATCCTGATGACAAGCACAAGAAGCTTTTCCACAAAACATGTATTGTTTGACCACCGACCCAATCCGCATCGGCTTAGGCCTCATGAGTTGACTCTCTAAGCGACCTCGAATCTTACCGAGCTGGCTGATCCGTTGCCGCCACCGGCTTATTATCCTATCCATTCTTATCCTATATCCTAAACTGTATTATACATATAGGATTAAATCACCAAAAAAAGAGAATGTCAAGCTTTTTCTTCAAAAACCTCGATCTCCCCCTTAAGCTATTGATCTTATAAGATATTATCGATCCATTTCTTATGGCAGAATTTCAGTAAGCCTAATTGCAATTCAGACACTAAAGAGGTCTGGATTCTGGTAGGGGGCTGATTCGAGGTTGGAGGGTATAGAGTTGTGGATGGTCGGTGGAAAACCATAGGTCGAAGGATCTTGCGGTGGAACCTTTTAAAGTGAGTAGATATTTGGAATGGAAGCACCGAGAAGGGTCAGCGATAGCAAAGAGACATTCGCTCTGTTGCTCACGATAACGACAAGTAGTAATTGCTCTTTAGCGGTAGGAGTAAACTTATGGAGGTCGAGGATTCTGCATCAGTCCGTTCAATTCACGACCAATGCGTCGGCATTTGGCTGCGATCTTTTTGCGTGCTTCTTCTCCGAGCATCACCACAAATCCAATGAGTTCGAACGGACTGAACAGGCCGTAGTAATTCTGCCAGTAGACAATGATATAATTATCTGAAGGCAGAAGCTGCTGACGGATACGCGGGAGCGTCTTTTGGTTCAGTTCCTGACGTCCCTGATGCAGCAGATAGATCTGAAGCAGATCATAGGCCAGCATAATAAAGATGATCTGATTGACAACCATCGAGAAGGCCCGTGAGGTAAAATGGGTCAGGTCGCTGAAGCATTTGAGTTGACGATATCGTTCCTCGGTGGAGGGACGCAGAG
>JBFMAE010000270.1:0-15609 GCA_040756085.1 Thermodesulfobacteriota bacterium
TCTGGAGACAAAATCAACTTTGCTTTTTGGCTCTTCTTTGGCATATTGATTCCCTCCAATCGTTTTGGAAATCAATATACCAAAACTTCTTATTTATGTAAATATTTTAATGAAACGTTATACTAGTGAAACAGAAATTGAACTCACCGGCTTATGCCCACCTTAATGGAGACGCGGAAACAGTTTCAGAGAAGCCTGAATACAAGAGCCTGGTAGCACGATCCTACATGCTGGTAGATACGTTGGTGCTCGGGAGCGCTGGTTTTCTTTTCGGGGCTCTCCTGGGTTGGTTCTTTCTGGGGGTTTCTTTCAATGCCAAAGGTTGGCCGGGGCTGATCGCTTTCATCTTAATGAGCATTATTGGTTCTTCATTGAGGGGGTAGGGGGGGTTATTTACCAAGATTCTATCTAAATGAAAGAGGAGGTGGTCAAGATGTTATTGATTTTTGAAATCATTTTGTCAATTGCTGCATGGAGGAAAGGATGGCGTGGTTGGGCGCTTATTCCATCCGGGTCTGTTTTGGTCATTGCCTTTATTGTTGGTGCCGTGGCAGGAGCCACAGGGTATTCTCAGACGCAGGTACGTGATTTGACGGTTGCCCTTTTGCCTCTGGATCTCCTTTGCGTGGGGGTTCTCATCTGGATGGCAGCCAAGGGCAGAAAAATAGTCGCTGTTGCCTCACAAAGACTGGATCCAAAGGAAATGGAGGTGGCGGCTAACCGAGCTTAAAGTCAATCGTAGAGGTTGGGGGGTCTTCTTCGCCCCCAACCCCTCATCTTTTTAACATAGGTTAACAAACAGGAGGTGCTACGATGAGTAAAAAAAGTACATCTACAGTTTTCATCTTATTCGTTATGTTGGGCATTCTTATTCTTGGAATCGTTTTAACTGGTTGTTCAACGACCAAAACTTCAAGACCTATTCAATATCAACAAAAGGTTGGGAATACCTGCAGCGTATGTGGGGCCCCTGCGGTCTATTGGTGTTCACTGAGACGAGCATGGTTCTGCGACAGGCATGCCAGCAAAAGCTACACTCCCAGTGGTGGATATAGATATCGCTGCCGTTAACACAATGTTTAGAGTTCGCATATGGCAGTTCAGAGAGTGAGTTTAATCGTCAATAAAAGGGAATTATCGAGGGACGTCACATCAATTAGAGGTATGTGTTTATCTGTAACGTACTTGGCTGGGGGAAAAGAGATTCTGAGAGAAACAACAAATTCTAAAGAAGGCTTAAAAGATGTCTACTCGAAAAGAGTCCGTTCTAAATGGAAAGAGGATTTTGGCGGTGGACAGTGAACTGAATGTCTTGACCATGCTGGACGAGATTTTGAGGGTCTGTCCCGATTGCAGGTTAGACGGGGTGACCTGGTACTTGGAAGTGGTCGAAAAGATGGTATCCTGGACCTATGACTTGGTTATCCTCGATATCATGGCCCCACGAGGCTTCGACCTGTTGGATCTGGCTGGTTGTCGCAACTTTCCGGTACTGATCCTCACAACCAAAACTTTAACGCCTGCTCTGGAACGCTCTCGCCAGGTAGTAGCACGAACCTGCTTCCCAAAGGAAAGTATTAAAGAAATTGTTCCATTTTTGGAAAATATGCTGCAGTATAGAGACCTGCCACGGTGGAAGAGATTCTACATGAAACTCGTTGGCTTTTTCAGCGGGCAATTTGAATCAGATTGGGAGAAGAAGACGGGCACAAAATGGAAGGAATGGGGGAAACTATGAACACGAAAAGCAAGGAGGGATGAAAAATGGAGTATCTTGAGATTATTGGGGATGATAAATTTCTCAATTACGAATGCATAAAAATTGATGACAAGGTGGCAAAACTTCCACCCCCTGATGAGTTAGACGAAGATTTTGACGAGACTTTTGTGGAAACCGGAAGAGAAAAAGAAATTATTGATCAGGCCTTAGCTGCATGGAGAGCAAATTATCACTTTGTGCTCAAAGGTCCATCGGGGGTAGGGAAGACCACGATTGTCTTTAGATTAGGGCGGTTACTCAAAAAGGATGTGTATATATTCAATGGTTCAGATAGCACGCAAGCTGATGAAATTGCTTGCGGAGTGGCTCCAACCAATGATCATAATTTTGAACTTAGAGCCTCAGAGATATTCACGGCTGCACTCCGCGGTCAAATTTGTTGCTTTGACGATCTTCAAAAGTGTCCTGGGAAATCCCTTGCAAGACTGAATTCTCTTTTAGATCGGCGTAGAAGTTTGTATGCGGCTCTGTTAAATGTTCGGATCAAGGCCCACAAGGAGTTCCTTTCTTGCGCAGCAATAAATGAGGATGAATCACTGGGCAATGAGCTTCCAAAGGACTTGGTAGATCGCCTCCTTCCAGCCATCTATGTGGGGTATCCGTGCCATAAAGACTTAGAAAAAATATTAATAAAAAATTTGCCGGAAGTTGAGAATATGTGGATCGAAGCATTCTTGGAGAAATATAGAGATCAGAAATTTTCTCCAAGAATAGCTATTAAACTTCTCGGCTATGCCAACACCCTTTATAATAATGGCATCTGTAGGAAGATCGACAGAGGAAAGATCAAAGAATATCTCTCGAAAGCAGAGCAAGGCATGTCAATATCAAAACCGAGCCAGCAACCTGATCATAAGGAAGATGAGATTAAAAAGAAGAAGGAGAGGTATGATGAAGATTTTCTGCTCTTTGCCCAAAAAGGAGAGACCGTTCATTAAACATAAAGGCCTCCCAAATCTCTTCGTTTTACCTTATATCAAAGGCAGGCTCGACTTCTCCGAACTTGCGGCACGAGCGATGGTGGAAGAAGAAGGGTTTGATTTTTTAGGCGTTGATCTGCCTTATTTTATGAACAGCAGGCAATATTTGGATGTACCTCTCAAGTTATTCCCTATTCCGAGTTCTTTCATCATCAAGAAGAGTGATTCGAGATTTCTGCTTTTCCCCTTTGTCCCAAATGATGCTGGATCTATTTCCGTATCGATGGCCAGGCTGAAATTTATTGATTTTGAATGCCTTGACGATGGAAATCTTATTAATTATCCAGAGGGTTCCCTTTTCCAACCCGAATTATATTTAAAGGACGACTACTTTGTCTTCTTAGAAGGTTTGGAAGGGTATTTTTCTCCTCTATGGAAGCATATGGACTCATTCTGGAGTAGTGCCTCCTATATGCAGCAGTGGTTTACCTCCTACCGTGCCTCTATCATCGTGGAACGTCTGAAGAAACACCTATCCGAGAGGAAGAAAGTTCTCTTTGTCTGTGAATATCAATTGTGGTGGGCAGTAAAGAAATTACTGGAAGATACGTCGGAGGATTTTAAATCTCCCCCACCTTTGAAAGAAGAAGATCTGAATGCGGCCCTTGTGATTGAAAATCCCTACCACCTCTGGGCAAAGGGGCTCCTGGATGACTACCCATGTATCAACTTGAAGTTTATTGAAAGCTTACAAGAAGGAAACGTCTTATCTTTTGACAAACTCCATGTTCTCAATGAAGTTTTGATGGAAGCCTTTTCGCCAGAGGTGATAAAGGAGAATGGAAATCCTTCCATCCGCTCCATCGTAACATTTATGAGGTATTTGAAAACCAGGGTGGTTTCCTACCAGAGATTTACCCCCCTACCAGTCTTACATCTATTCGAGAGCGCCGGTTCCTGTTTAGGCAAGGGATTTGCGCGATCACTGGCAGAGAAACTAATGAAATATCCCCTCCCTATGTTTTTAAACCTGAGGGATATCCCACCTATCTTTCTGAAGGTCTCACCCGATCTGGTCCTCATAGGAGGGGAGGTCTTTGAACTTCCGGATATCTTCCATACGATTCCATATTACGGATACTCCTCGTCTTTCGAGAGAGAGTTTCTTTCATCGCCTGAAATGGAGGAAGAGAGAAGAAGATATTGGGCAGATCTGATTGGTCCTTCAATTACGAGACAGGAAAGGGCAGAGATGAGTAAAGAGGAGGGGTGGATCAGGTGGGCAGTGGCTGACGATTATAAATTGCATAACCTTGCATGTATCCACGTCAGAGATATGGTGAAGAGAGAATTGAACCAGTTTAAGGTTGAAAGGTACTGGGGGGAAATGTATGACGGAATTGACTGGAAGGCTACTCTTTATGGACGAGCAAGGGGTGAAAAGGCTATCTACGTTAGAAGAAACCTTCGTAGGAATCGAGAGTATAAAAAGCTTGATGAATATACCCCAGTTACCTTCATTTTCTCTGATGTAATAAATGAAAGGAGTAGCACCTCAACGGTTCATGATAGTAACATTAGTCAAAGAAATATGGAGCTTCAAAATGAGAAGTTTCCTTTTGAGAAACACCCAAAACCCGATATGGTCTATTCAATTTTTATGACCTATGAAGAGGAAAAAAATCTCTGTGGATACGATGTCCAGAGAGAAAACTTGTCTTCTATCACCTTCTTATACACCAAGTTTTTAATGGGGGTAGAAAGGTACGAGGCAATTAACAGAAGGCCTAAGAGATTTCAATGCCGTAAAACACCAACGGAAGATGGGGAACTTAGAAGTTTTTCACTGTCTGAGATTGGGATAGCATGGGCCGTAAAGTATGCGGAAGAGGTGGTTATTGTTGTAGCCCGTTCGGGATGGAAGCCTTCGGGAAAGCTTCTTAAATTTGCTAAGGAAAGACATGTAGAAATTGCAACCGTTCTCCTCTCCATCCTTTCGCAGAGTCTATTGGAGAGACTGAGACACATACATTTTATTTCAACTCCTTTGAAGAAACATCCCGAGAGCGAGAGAATTGTAAAGCGGTTTTTAAATTGACTGGTTTAAGAGGGTTTTAAAATAAAATAATGAAAAGAAGAGAATTCTTAAAAATGAGTCTTTTAATCATTCCTTCTTTTTATTTGGATCCTAAAACAATTTTTCAGGTTGAGGAAAAAGAATTACCTAACGGAATCAGGGTTGATAAAAATGATTTCAAGTTTAGATGAAGATACCGGGAACTAAACGATGGTATGGTTCTGTTGCCCGAGGGATTTATTCCTACCTTAATTGGGAAGGAAATTCATCTTTCAGCAGTCGATAATTTATGTTTGACTCTTATTCCTGGGAACAAATACAACAGAGAGAAAATCGAAAAGGAAATCGAAGGGCTTAAGATGATCGAGCCTGAGACTCATATCTCTTATTTGGGCACGACAAAATTGAGAAGAGGTGGATATCTTTTTATTTCAGGGGGTGTGAGAAAATTGGTTTCACTCAAGACACCTGAAGTAGTTATTGTAGGGATGGGAAATAGCATGGAAATTTGGGATGAAAATAGCTGGGAGATGGAGATAAAAAAGTGGGAGAAGAACTACTTAGAAAATAGAAAAAATTTTAATTGGGGTTCGTAAATGAGTACTCAATTTGGAATTAGACGAGAGGTTGATCTTAATGATTTTGAAAAAAGCCTCGGTGGTCTTAAGGGGATTCCTATTGAATTAGCTCTACCGCATAAATTAGAAAATTACAATCTCCGGAGGACAAAGATGACAGAATTGGGAAAGTATATGATCGAAAATGATATCATTATTTATTCCGTTCATGCTCCACAAGGACATCTCGCTTCCAAAGACTTCACGGAGTGGGCAGGAGAGACAGTGAAATTAGCTGAAAGTGTTGGGGCACGGGTTGTGGTCTTCCATCCAGAAAACATTAAGAAATTTGGCAAAGCGGATAAACAAATAATTGCACTAAGAAATATTAAGCAACTCCAGAGGGAAACAAAAGTAAAAGTGGGTATTGAGACCTTCGGTGGGCGGAAAAGGATTTTGTCCCCTGAGGATATTATCCAAAAGGAATTGCCAATGGTTCTTGATATCTCCCATTTATTTGAGCGGAGGACATTTGAGATTATCGATAGGTATTACAGCAATATCATTGGAGTCCATTTGAGTGAGAAAAGGTATGATGAAATTGAGAAGGAGTCCCTGCCACATATGCCTATTAAAGAGCTTGGATTTAAAGTTCTCGACAGATTGAAAGAGCTTAGTTGGAAAGGTGTGGTGACTCTTGAATATCTGCCGAAGTATCACGATCGTTTAATCAAAGACAGACAAATGCTCGAACAAACGTATACTACTTCGTTTTCGAACATATAGCAAGAATATAGGAGAAGGTTAAGGGTATTGCCGCATCTAAAAGGAGAGGGGCAAATGAGAATTTTAACTTGCCCGGAGAAAAAGAAGAAATTCAAGAAGATCGTCTTTGAAGGTGGACCGGGTGCCAGTGCGGACCGTGCAGTGGTAATAAGGGGAGCGCCGAATACAATTATGGGAGTACTCGCTGAATACCAATATCTCACGTCAAGATTTGGAAGACGTGATATTGATTGGAAAATGGCCGGGCAGAGTATATCAATGAGAGATAACCACCAATTTGACATAATGCAGATTAGATTGTCCGATGGCACCGAGCGAACTATCTTCTTCGACATTACAGAATTTTTTGGCAAAAGGTAGTCATTTACTTTGATCTGTCAGTAGTTGTGTCCCATGAGCGATGGGAGGCATTGACGTTGAACATGCCGAATTGGGAGCTAATCGGGATCCGTAAAATGGATAAAAGTGAGATTTGGGATCAAATCTCTCCTTGGCTCCATTCGTCCTGGATTAGTTCTATTGCAACTTTTGCATTACTCCTCCTTTTCATTTTATTCCCACCAATAAAAGATTATCTCAGTATTGGAGACGATTCACTTTTTTACCTGCCTTTCATTGGTGCTGGTGCTCCCTTCAAAGGAACTCCCTTAACATTTGTTGTTTTTGCCTCGCTTTTTTACTTGGTGATTGGAGTCGGTGGTTCGAAGGGATCTTTACTTACGAGGTTAGGGTGGAGATCAGTCCTGTCAAACATTTTCTTAAACCTGGCTATTGCCATATTCTTATTCGTCACTCCTTTGCTTTCTATTATATGGGCTTTGGCCATAAAAGATTGGGAAATTGCAATAGGTACTTGGAGTGTTTCGGAAGGCAATCATGGACCCTGGTACAGGGGGTTTTATCATTTGAGGAAGCTTCTATATTATACTTTTTTAATCCCCTTTGGATCATTTCACTTTGCTCTCTTATCTTTCATTATAAAACCTAAGAAATTATCGAGCATAGTTTTGGTAGGTAGTATTCTTTTATGGTTATCCTTAATATGTACTCACTACTGGCTGGTCGATTAAAAGAGTACACAACGTCACATTTGGAGCGGTTGATAGGATGAAATATTTAAAATGGATAGATTTCGTTAATAATCATGAAGAGCCTGCTCAGGAGTCCCAAAAGGAGGTAGACATCACTGCCAATAAATCATGTCTCCAACTTTTTGAGAGGAAGAGAATTGCCGTTGCCTTTATACTGATGATAATTTTGTTTATCTTTATCATACTAAGACTCTATCAGTATCAAGTAGCTTACAGCGAAAGATATTACAAACTCCGTCCATCAGCTCCAGAGAAGAATTCAGGATTTGAAGTATATATCCCAAAGGATTTAGAAGATTGTTTTATCGAACTGAAGAAGATGCTACCCCTGAAATTAATTAAAAAGATAAAGTCCAAGGAATTTTCTATATCAGAATACCATCTCAATTTAGGCTTGTGGTTGAGAAACAACTGGGGTTTGTGGAAAGGTTCGCGCCTAAAAGCCTACTTTGAAAGCATAGGCATTCATCATCCGGACGATATGTCCAGTGTCATACTCGTTTCTTTTCATCGCCATTTGAATGATGAAGAGATTCGGTTATTGGGTCAGGTGAAATTCTATCAGAAATACTGGGAGGTCTTCCCTAAAATATTTGAGAAAAGGAAGAAAGAGAAGGTCTTCAAAGAAGATAAACTGGAGTACAACGAGGTAGAAATGGATTTAGAGAGCCTCATAAAGGATTTGTCCTCTGAAATGAATCTGGGTGAGGAGCAAATATTCGAATATGAGCCGGGCCGATAGGAGATCCATCTGAGGTTACAATGCATCTCAAATGCAAAATCATTAAACTCGGAAGCTGTACCTTGGAGGCGCCGGAGATTGCGTCTCCCACAACGTTGGAAATTAAATATGATTTAGGCGTAGGAGGTGGATCAAGTGTAATCTTAATAGAAGCGGATAAGAGGATACTGGTCGATACGGGTTTCGAATACGAAATGTTCGGTTTGACCCCAGAAAATGAACAAAGTAATAGGAAAACCCTCATATCAGCACTCGAACACTATGGCTATTTGCCTGATGATATTGAGGTAGTTTTCATAACACATTGGCACCTGGACCATTATGGAAATCTTGATATCTTTAAGAAGGCTCAGCGGATGGCTTCAGCGCCGGTAGTTGAGGGTAATAATCTTATGGATTTTATCGCGGTAAATGATGGAACGGAAATGGTGGAAGGGGTGAAAGTGGTTTATACTACGGGCCATACACTGGGGCATGCTTCAGTTTTGGTCGACTTCGAGGTAACGTTGAAGGGACATGGTCTGAAGTGCAGAATCGCAGTCGCTGGGGATGCAATCCTAAGCCTCAGTTACTTCGACAAAGGGAAGGTGTGGACTTATAATGAGGATTTTTATAGCAAAGAAGAAGCGATAAAGAGCATGAGAAAGTTAGCAAAGGCTTCCGACATTACCATCCCTGGCCATGGAACTCCATTTTTCACTTTCATTCCTAAGTGGATGAAAGACCCGGAGCAATGATGAATTGCAGAGAAGGCTCTTAATCTATGGAACGGGCATTCATTTGGCTAATGAGTGATTTCAAAAATAGCTGGAGGAGCTCTGGGATGACGAGAATAACCGAAATCGAACTGCAATGGTTACCAAAAAATTCATAGTCGATGGGTAATGTAGATGACTACAACCCACAGGTCTTTATCTATATGTCCTTGTTGCAGATTCATTTTCTTGACATTTATCCTGGGGTCAACGAATACTTATGGGCTCTGGGGTACCGATTTCTTTAAGCAAGCTGCTGGGACTCAATATATTCTTATTGAGATTCAAACTTGTCCTCATTGTGGATATTCAGGATATGAAGAAGACTTTAAAGAAAGGAAGGTTACAAAGGAACTGAAGGAATTCGTCAAACATAACATTAGGCCACATGCCAGATGTAAAATGTTACCCATATGGAAAAAGTATGAATTTGCTGCTTTAATTGCCATAAGGCGAGGAGATCCAAATAGAGAGGTGGCAGAATTGTATTTGCGTGGGGCATGGTGTTGTCAACTTAATGAGGAAAAGGTCGGGGAAAGATATTACCGTTTTAAGGCCATAGAATATTTTCAAAACGCATTTAAAGCGAATGAGACATTAAAGGAAGAGAAGGCCATATATACTTATTTGATGGGTGAACTTTATCGTCGAATTGGGGATGTAGAACACATGGTATTGTGGTTTGATCGTGTGAAAGGGACCATTGGAGAAGATGAAGGGTTAAAATGGCTTATGGATTTAGCTATTCAACAAAAAACCCATCCAAAGAATTTTTTCACTTGGGAGGATCTGTATAGAATTCAATCCACGACGATACATTGATTTAGGTGTTTACGCGGTATCGGTTCTTTGATGGACATAGGATTCTGAGCGGCTGTGCATACTACGAGTGAACTTTCTTTATCTATAGGTCTCCAGGACGAAACGAAGGAGTGATCAAGTGTTTTCACTGGGGCAGAATGTTCCGCTATGAAGACGGCCACCTGGTTTTATGGCCTTTTCGAGAGTATCCTCATTTTAAGGGGCATCAGGAGTTTAAGTTTCAGCAAAAAAAGATCATAACGAGAAATCTTTATGGAGTTGTTCTGTTAAGGAAATGATCTACGGAATGAAAATCCGTTTATCATGTAAGAAAAATACTGTGCTAAATTTGTGCTAAAATTAACTCAAAAAGACCAAATTAGATGTAAAAAACTGAATTAGATGGAAATGAGTTTAAGCCAATATTTTCAAAGAATTAGGAGAAACCAGGCAAAAGATCAAGGGTTTAGAAAAATTGTCTTTTTCGGCCTCTGACTCCGTGAATCGAGGTTCGACTCCTCGTCCCCCAGCCATAGAATAAAAATGGGTCTAGCCAAAATGAGCAAGACCCATTTTTATTACCAAAAGCAAGAGACGGTTTATAAAATATCCCTACCACTCGTCCTGAAAATGCAGGTTATTTTGGATATTTCGTTTATTTTTTCTCCTTCTCTGATATTTTAGCCCAGGAATCTCGAAGCGTTACAGTTCGGTTGAATACCAGGGCCTTATCCGAAGAATCAACAGGATCGACACAGAAATAGCCGAGCCTTTCGAACTGATATCTGTTTCCCGGTGCCGCACCTGTTAGACTGGACTCCACACGGCATGAGGTGAGGGTTTCCAATGATTTCGGGTTTAGGAATTTCGTAAAGTCATCGTCTTCACCCGTTGGATCGGCGACTTGGAAGAGGCGATCGTACAATCGTACCTCAGCAGGAACCGAATGATCCGCGGATACCCAATGGATGACTCCCTCCACCTTACGCCCGTCCGGGGGTGTAGCATTTCGTGTCTCTGGATCATAGGTACAGTGCACCTCCGTTATTTCACCGGTTCGCTCATCCTTCACCATGCCCGCATATTTGATGATGTAAGAATATCGCAAACGCACTTCACGGCCAGGGCCAAGACGATTATATTTTTTGGGCGGGTTTTCAAGAAAGTCATCCTGTTCAATGTATAAGACTCTGGAAAAGGGGACTTTTCGTGATCCCATGTCTGGATTCTGTGGGTGATTGGGACATTCAAATTCTTCCACTTGCCCTTCGGGATAGTTGTCGATAACCACGCGAAGGGGCCGCATTACCCCCATGACGCGAGGAGCCCTTTCATTCAAATCATCTCGTACGCAGTGCTCGAGCAGAGCCATATCAATGAGGTTCTCATTCTTGGCCACTCCGATGTGGTCGCAGAAGTTTCGGATCGCCTCCGGTGTGTAGCCTCGCCTTCTCATCCCAGCTATGGTCGGCATTCGTGGATCATCCCATCCCGTGACGTACTCTTTTCCTACCAATTCAATCAGCCTCCGCTTACTGAGAATCGTATAACTGAGATTGAGGCGGGCGAATTCTATTTGTTGGGGATGGGATTCCACTTCTAATTCATCCAGAAACCAATCATAAAGAGGACGATTGTTTTCAAACTCCAAGGTGCAGATCGAATGGGTGATCTTCTCAATAGAATCCGAGAGACAATGGGCAAAGTCGTACATCGGATAGATGCACCACTTATTGCTGGTTCGATAGTGAGGGACTTTTTTAATTCGATAAATGATCGGATCTCGCATCGTGATGTTTGGAGAGGCCATATCGATTTTGGCTCGAAGAACATGAGTTCCTTCCTCAAACTCTCCTGCCCGCATACGCTCGAACAAATCGAGATTCTCTGATACCAACCGATTACGATAGGGACTCTCTTTGCCCGGTTCGGTTAAGGTGCCCCGATAATCTCGAATCTCATCTGCACTTAGACTGCAAACATAGGCCTTATCCGCCTTAATCAACTGGACGGCATACTGATAGAGTTGTTCATAGTAATCAGAAGCGAAATAGAGACGATCCTCCCAATCATATCCCAGCCATTTCACATCTCGAATGATGGAATTCACGTATTCCTTACTTTCACCGCTGGGATCTGTATCGTCCATCCGTAAATTACAGGTTCCTCCATATTGGGCAGCGATGCCAAAATTAAGACAGACAGATTTGGCATGTCCGATATGGAGGTATCCATTCGGTTCGGGTGGGAAGCGCGTAGCGACACGTCCTTGATGTTTGTTGTTTCTCAAATCTTCCTCTATAATATCCCTTATAAAATCCGACGGGGGTGATGAATTGGTTTGGACCATATATTCGATCCCTTTCTCCTACTCTTGGGTTGGGGTGTTCTTTCTTCCTCTCCGGGATATATTTTACAATGAAACGGAGTTTTTTTCCTAATCGAAACTGGTGTCAGCCTGTGTAAGCATAACCCCTATCTGATGCAAATTTCAAATTTTTGAACCTATAAGAAAATATAAGAAAGAGGTTTTAAGTTCGAAAAAGCAAATTTAGGATTTTCTCTTGGAATTTGAACTTTGTCATTGATTTGAAATTCGGTCATTCGAGTTTATTTCGGATTTCGTGCTTCGAAATTAGGAATTTCCCCCTTAGTCATAGAAGGCTAGAGTTAGTTAGAAGATAACCTACAAGTTGCAACGTTTTTAAATAACCCAGATGATTGGTTGTTGCAACCGGTAAATTCCAATCTTAAATTCCTTTGATTGCCAAGAAATATAAGAATTCCAGAAGCATATTTGGTTTGAAAAATAGAATGGAATCTGTTATGAATAAAACCTTAACATTTTTTAAATTTTCGGAGGAGAGAATGAAGATTTGCTCATTAAAAAATATTTTTTTGTCCGTTTTATTTCTGACCATCTTATTTTTGATCCTTCCAGATCAAATCTTTTCTAAAACGACCAGGACTTCAAAAACAACTAAGGCATCACAAAAGGCACAGACTTCCAAGAAGACCGAAACATCCCAGACAACTTCAGGGAGCCTCCAGTGTGATTCACAATCCGCGGTTTTGATGGATGGCCTTACAGGTCAGGTTCTCTATGAGCAGAATCCTCATCTAAGGATTCCCCCTGCCAGTTTCGTTAAAGTCATGACCCTCTATTTAGCTTACGATGCCATTCGTGCCGGACAACTCAAGCCGGATGATATGGTGACGATAAGCGAAAAGGCCTGGAGGATTCAGGGTTCGAAGATGTTCATTAAGGTCGGAGAAAGAGTGAAGGTTGAGGATCTATTGAAGGGGATTGCCATTGCTTCGGGAAATGATGCCTGTATCGCCCTGACAGAACATATGGCAGGATCAGAAGATGTCTTTGTTTTGAAGATGAATGAGAAGGCCAGACTCCTGGGGTTGAAGGATTCCCAATTTAAAAACTCCCATGGAATGCCTGCCGACGATCAATATACGACAGCCCTGGATATGGCGATATTGTCGAAACGATATATCGAAAACCATCCGGAAGCCCTCGCCCTCCATTCCACGGTCGAATTTGAATATAATGGAATCCGACAAGAAAACCGAAATACCCTTCTCCAGAAGAATATTGGGGTGGATGGATTGAAGACGGGCCATATCGAGGAATCGGGTTATCATCTAACAGCCACAGCGAAGAGGCATGGCCAGAGGATGATTGCTGTGGTGATGGGCTGTGACAAAATGAAAAAGAGGGCCCCAGAAGCTCAGAAATTATTGGAATATGGTTTTGAGAACTTTTCAACTGTAGAGGCTGTTAAAAAGGGTGGTACATTTGGTCCTGTGAAGGTGAGGAGAGGGAAGATGAATAATGTGATCCTCATCGCTGCTGAGGAGGGGAGGGTGACCGTGGCGAAGGGAAAGGAAAATTCAGTCTCTGTTACACCCCAATTACCAACATTTGTGAGGGCTCCGATCCAGAAAGGTCAGGTGCTGGCGAAAGTCCTTATCCAGAATGAAGGAAAAGTTATTAAAGAGATCAACCTGCTTTCTTCATCCGAGATTGAGAAGAGTCTCCTCCCTCCCTGGCCAATCCTTGTCGGAGCCATTTGCGGGCTTGCCATCATCATTGTCTTAGGTTTTTGGTGGTTTCGTCGGCCCAAACCCAAAAGGCTTTAAGCTAAATTTCAAATTTCAAAATCTAAACGGAAATACGGGAATATTGGAACAATGGAATATTGGAATAATGGGTTTTCAAAAACAAGTTATTTTTCATCATTCCAGCATTCCAACATTCCATTCTTCCTTGTTTTGATTTGACATTCAAAATTTTTGGTGCGCAGATGGTTTCGAAACAGATCGTGCACGGAGAGAAGGATATTGAGATTGCTCTGAATAAAATTTGTGAGCAATTGCTGAGACGGCATACTCAATTAAACGACATGTTTTTGGTGGGGATTCGAACGGGAGGAGTCTTTCTGGCGGAGCGGATCGGGCAGAAGATTCTCGAAAAAAGAGGGGTCGATCTTCCCACTGGAATCATCGATATCACTCTCTATCGAGATGACTGGACCAGGCTGAGTCAAACGCCTGAAGTCAAGAAGACGGAGATCAATTTTCCAATTGAAGATAAGAAAATTCTTCTGGTTGATGATGTCCTCTTTACAGGGAGGACGATCCGGGCAGCGATCGATGCCCTCCTGGATCTGGGCAGGCCCCACCGGATCGAATTAGCTGTATTAATCGACCGGGGACACAGGGAGTTGCCCATTTGTGCCGATTATGTTGGAATAACCTTAGAAACATCCCGGCAGGATTCCATCAATGTGGAACTGAAAGAACTGACAGGCGTCGATCAGGTTGTGATTGAATACGGCAAGTACCCGAATGATTAGTTCGGAGCAACGAGTTCGGAGTTCGTAGTTCGGAGATTTATTTTTAATTTTTTTCTCCGAACTACGAACTCCGAACTCAAAACTTTACCCTTTGATCGAAGTGTCCTCTTCCAATTCCCCTCCTGAACCCAGTGTCTCCCTGACCATGCCGCAGATTCTGCCGAATGCCTTTGTCTCCACTATGGATCGTTCACGGGGCCTGCCGAGAGGGATGGTGACAATCCGGGTGATACGGCCCGGTCGATGAGAAAGGACGACCACACGGTCTGACATGAAGCAGGCCTCGGAAATGGAGTGGGTGACCATCAGGATGGTTTTTCGGGTCTTCGACCAGATATCGAGCAGAAGCATCTGCATCGATTTTCGAGTCAGGTCATCCAGAGCGCCGAAGGGCTCATCCATCAGGAGCAGAGGAGGGTCCAAAGCAAGAGCTCTCACGATCGCCACTCTCTGCTGCATCCCTCCGGAGAGTTCTCTGGGATAGTAGGACCAGAATTTTTTGTCCAGGCCTACCATCTCCAGGAGCGATTCGATTCGACTTACCTGCTGCTCTTCTGGGAGTTCGCTCTTTGCAATCCGAAAGGGCAAGAGGCAATTATCGAAGACACGATACCAGGGAAAGAGGGTTGATTCCTGAAAGACGATGCCATATCCCCGTGACTTCCTCAGTTCTTGAGGAGTCTTCCCTTCGATAAGGATCTCTCCATCCGTCGGACCGCCTTCATCTCCGATATCTCCCAGAAGTTCAAGGAGTGTGCTCTTTCCCGATCCCGATGGACCGATGAGCGTGATGAATTCGCCCCGGGTCACCTCTAAATTGATTCCGCCCAGGGCCTCCACATCCCGGTCCTTGAAATGCTTTTTCACATTGATCAAACGAATGGCAACCGAGGAAGTGGTTTCTTGATCGGCCATAAGGTTTTTTAAGAAATAAAGTCTAGCCAAAAATATTTGAAATTTTTCTACTCAGGATTCCCGTTTTCACGGGAATGACATCATGTTGGTTGCCTTGTCATTCCTGCGCCTGCCTGCGGTAGGCAGGGAAGCAGGAATCCAGGACAATTCAAATGAAAATGTTAGAGACAAATTCTCAGATCTAAATATGTAAGAATCTACGCCTCGTCCGGGACTTCGCCCGGAAGAGGGGGCCCCTTCGGGGCAGTCGTTATTGATAACTTTGTAGGCTGGAGCGATCATCGAATAGACTCCAACCTCGTATACTTTTAAAA
>JBFMAE010000271.1:0-19034 GCA_040756085.1 Thermodesulfobacteriota bacterium
TAGTCGCCTCTTCAGCCATCTCCCATTACTCCTTGTCAAAAGAGATATTACTGGCCGATAAGGATGTATTGGTTGAGAAGCCCATGGCGTTAAACACCCGGGATGCTCAGGAGATGCTCGAGATAGCGGAGAGGAAAAAAAAGATCCTCATGGTCGGCCATCTTCTGATCTACCATCCGGTGATCGATCGGCTGAAGGAGATGATTGCCTCCGGCGAATTGGGGAGGATCTACTATATTTATACACAGCGGGTCAATCTTGGTGTGATCCGCCAGGACGAAAACGCCCTCCTTTCGTTTGCCCCTCATGACCTCTCCGTCATCCTTCACCTTCTCGGGGAAGAACCTGTCGATGTTTCCGCACATGGAGAAAGTTACATTCAAAAAGGCATTGAAGATGTGGTCTTTCTCAGCCTTCGATTTTCCGATGGTAGGATGGCCAATATCCATTTGAGCTGGTTGGACCCCCATAAGTTGAGGAGAATCACCATTGTAGGCTCAAAGAAGATGGTTGTTTTTGATGATATGGAGGCCTCTGAGAAACTAAAAATTTACGATAAAGGTGTCCGAAATCTTTCCTATGATACTTATGGAGAATATTTAAGCTTGAGGTTCGGGGATATCACCATTCCAAATATAAAGATGGTGGAACCTCTCCGGGCTGAAGCTGAGCATTTCATTCAATGCATCGAATCGAGGAACAAGCCGAAGACAGGAGGCCAGGATGGACTAAGAGTTATCAATATCCTTATGGCCGCTCAGGAGTCTTTGAAGAAGAAAGGTGTTCCGATAAGCCTATAAGGGTTGTAATTTCTTATAAGGGCTATGTTCTCCTTGTCTGCCGACAGGCGGGCACTGACGAAGAAAATTGTTTTGGGTAAGGGCCAG
Source organism: Thermodesulfobacteriota bacterium (assembly GCA_040756085.1). GTDB lineage: Bacteria > Desulfobacterota > BSN033 > BSN033 > UBA1163 > JBFMAE01. The sequence continues at coordinate 888 of JBFMAE010000271.1, forward strand.
GAAGCCGGTTTGGTTAAGGGTCAAAGGGTTAAGTTAGCTCTTTGAAAAACCCATTTGTTGTTTCAATTATTCTGTCATTCCCGTGTAAACGGGAATCCAGAATCTTCCCAAAATAAACTGGATTCCTGCTTTCCTGCCTACCGCAGGCAGGCGCAGGAATGACAAGCTTTTTGACCATATTCTCTTTTGATTTTCAAAGCGCTAAATTGATACAATACTTTTAGTTTCTGGGAAGGAGAAAATGAAAAAGAAATATTTTATTCACCCCACAGCAATAGTGGATGAACCCGTTGAGATCGGTGAAGGGACACAGATCTGGCACTTTTCGCACATCATGTCCGGTGCAAGGATTGGAAAGCATTGCATCATCGGACAGAATGCCTTCATCGGGTCAGGGGCCATCTTAGGCAATAATATTAAGATTCAGAATAATGTCTCCATCTATGATGCGATTATTTTAGAGGATGATGTCTTCTGCGGTCCATCCATGGTTTTTACCAACGTCTTCAATCCCCGGAGTTTTATATCAAGAAAGAAAGAGTTTCGAAAGACCTTAGTGAAAAAGGGTGCGACCATTGGGGCGAATTCAACGATCATCTGTGGCAACACGATTGGCCAGTATGCCTTCATCGGAGCTGGATCCGTAGTGACCAGGGATATTCCAGATTATGCCCTGGTCTATGGAAATCCGGGTAGAGTGAAGGGATGGGTCTGTCAGTGTGCTGAGGAGATTAGCTTTCAATCCGGGAAAGCTTCATGCAAGACCTGCGGAAAGCGATACAAAAAAGACCGTGCCGGAGTGAGGGTGGTTTAAAAGTAAAGGTTAAAAGGGATTGGTAAGGAGGCCCGTATCATTTAGGGACAATGAACGTTAAACGAAGAACGATGAACCGTATATCTTCCTTTTTGTTCATTGTTCGCTGTCCATCGTTCATTGTATATCACGGGCTTCGTAACCTTAACCCTTAGACCATACCCAGATGATTCAAAAAAAGGTTGAAGGAACCTGTCCTGAGCGGAGCCGAAGAGCTTGTCCTGAGGAGAATCGAAGGAATGAAGATCATTACCATTGTTGGGGCAAGACCCCAATTTATTAAAGCCGTAGCAGTCAGCCGGGCCATTCAGGCATTTAATCGAAAGGCGAAAAAGAAGCAGATTCGAGAAGTACTGGTACATACGGGTCAACATTATGATTATCTGATGGACAGAGTCTTTTTTGAAGAACTTCAACTTCCCAAGCCGGATTACCATCTGGGGGTGGGTTCAAGTTCTCATGCCAGACAGACCGGATTGATGCTGGAGCGAATCGAGACTGTTCTCGAAAAAGAAAAGCCTGAAATCGTTGTTGTTTATGGTGATACGAATTCAACACTGGCCGGGGCTCTGACGGCAGCGAAACTAAATATCCCAGTGGCTCATGTTGAGGCGGGCTTGAGAAGTTATAACCGGGATATGCCCGAAGAGATCAACCGTCTTCTCACTGACCACCTATCCTCTTTCCTTTTCTGTCCCACTCCACAAGCCGTCCGTAACCTCCTAAAAGAGGGGATAAAGAACGGAAAGGGAAAGGTCGTTAAAAATGTAGGCGATGTTATGTATGATTCGATTCTTTATTATTCAAATTTAGCCGAGAAGAAGTCAACGATTCTTAAGGATTTAGGTCTTTTAACTCCGAACTCCTGTACGGAACGGTTTCCCTCCGGGGCAGAAGCCCCTCTGGGGCGGAGCCAAACCGTTCCCTACTATTACCTTGCCACCCTTCACCGCGCTGAAAATACGGACGATCCAAAAAGATTGAAGTCAATCTTAAAAGCTCTGAACGAGATTGGAAAAAAGATTCCTGTCATTCTTCCCCTCCATCCGAGAACAAGGAAGATGATAAAAGTTCATGGTTTCCTTAACGATACGAGGAGAATTCATTTAATTGATCCGGTTTCTTATCTCAATATGCTAAAATTGGAAAAACATGCCAGGGCGATTCTGACCGATTCGGGAGGCGTTCAGAAAGAGGCTTACTGGTTCAAGGTTCCTTGTTTTACGCTGAGGGAAGAAACAGAATGGGTGGAGACGGTCAAAAGCGGATGGAATATATTAGTTGGGACTGAGAGGAAAAGAATTATTGAAGAAGTTAACAATACGAAAAGCCTAAAGGCGCCTCCGAGAAGAGGCGAGATATTTGGAGATGGAAAGGCGAGCGAAAAGATAGTCCAAACCATTGTTAAGTATTTTTGTTGACGAAATGGGGAATTACTCAGAAAATAAAAAAGAATAGCACGAATGACAGCGAATGACACGAATAGGTTTTATTCGTGAAATTCGTTCGCAGTGATCATTTTCATCATTCGTGGGTGCCCTCTGGGCATGGGGAATTACATAGAAAATAAACAAATTATCCCCCTCTCCCCAAGACGCTTGCCTGCCCCGCCCTCGGTCGGGACCGGGGCCGGTAGGCAGGGGCTTCGTAACCGAAACACCCGAAATATTTTCATTGTTCGTGCCTGCACGCCGAAGTGCTGCGTTACGGCACGCAGGCGTGGGTTACGAACCCGTGACGAGAGATTCTTTCAAAGAAGGGGTTGAAATATGCATATGAAGTCAAGGGAAGAGATCATAAACATTTTAAAAAATTTCTTTAAAGAGAAAAACGAAAATTATGGGATAGAAATGGTTTTTCTATACGGTTCATGGGCAGCGGGGTCCCCGAAGGAAAATTCCGATGTTGATATCGCTATCACTTTTAAAAAAGAGCCTACTTCAGATGAGGAATTATTTGATTCTCTCAACGATATTTCATTATTCCTATCAAAAGAACTTGGGCTGGAGGTTAATGCCATTCCAATTCGGCCAGATTTTCCCAAACCCATGCTTTACTACAATGCAATTGTTTCAGGGATACCGGTTTTCATTGAGAATAATGCCAGATATATAACGATAAGAAATGAGGCCATTTTTCAAATGGAGGATTTTAATCTCTTTGGCACAGGATGGCAGATAAGGATCGCAAGAAAGAATTTAGAGGAGTTAAAACATGACTGAATATAGGTATGCAAGAGGAAGGATTGCCGAGTCGATTCAATTTATTTCTCAAGAGTTGAAAGAATTTGAAGAGGAATATGCCAATAAAAGGTGGACAGATTATCAAAATGACAAAAAGCTACAGAAATTAATCGATCGAACCATTGAGAACATTCTCACAGCGCTCATAGAAGTTTGTGGTACTATCTTAACAGAAGAAGGGATATCAGTGGAAAATTATAGTGAGGCTTTAAGAAAATGTGGGAAATTTTTTAATTTTACAGAAGAAGAACAGGAACATTTAGGCAAACTTGCTCTTCAAAGAAATCGTTTTGCTCATCGCTATTTAAATTTTCGTTGGCAGGCAATTAAAATGTTTAGCGATCAAAAAGAGTTAGTTAAAAAACTGATTAAAATCATTTTGGAAAGAGAGGAGGCAAGGCTATAAAATGACCTTCTCCTTCACCCCGAAACCATTCTCAGAGTCCTGGGAATCAAGATCATCACGGGGATGAGTTGGGAAAGATGGAAAAAACCGAGCCAGTGAAAAATCGTCGGTTTTTTAATAAAGGGCTTTGTATTAGATTCTGAGAGATCAGGAAATGGAATTAAAGAGAGAGAAGTTATTGGTGATCGGAGCGCGGCAAGGATCAGTTCTCACATCGCAGGGAATAGAGTAGTTCCATTTCCTGACACATCTGGCAAGAGTACTTCAGACGGAAAAAGGAGTTAAAGGTGAGAAAAGTTACCTATTGGATAGGCAGGATAAGCGAAGAGGAGCAATTGAGATTTGACTTTGCGGATGGTCTTTCTCGCACGGTTTATGAACGGATCCTATTGGGGTTTATACCGATGAAATTGCCTGTCATTGATGAGGCGCCTTACCGGATATTTGGGACTACCAGGGAATACCGGAAATGGGCTAATGAAAATACACCAACATGGTTAGGTTATCATTCTAAAGATGATCAATAAGCTTGCAAGATTAACCGAGGTTTTTGAGAAACATAAGATTAAATACCTTTTTATCGGGAAAGGCGCCGCCATACTGTATGGCTATCCAGGAACAACCCAGGATATTGATATTTTCCCAGAAAAGACCCAAGCAAATTGTAAGAACCTTTTAGACGCCTTAAAAGAACTTGGCTTTGAAATGGATAAACAGCTTGAGGAGGCCATCGCTTCAGGAGAAGATTTTATCCAGATTAGAGGTGGGCCTATTCCTCTCGATTTGGTGTTTGCACCTGACGGAATAGAGTCTTTTGACAGAGCAGAGATGCGCAAAGCGGTTATTGATGGCAAATTTCCATGTGCATCAATCGATGACATCATTGAAAGCAAAAGAGCAGCAAAGAGGCAAAGAGACAAGGAGGAACTCCCAAGGCTGGAAGCATTCAGGGATGAATTAAAGAGGAGGAAATAATTATCCATGGTGAAACGAGTTATGTCATCCTTCACGAGCCCAATCCATGGAAAAGAGGTTGTCATACCTCAAGGGGGCCATCTCAGGGAATGAGAGAAAATAAGGCAGGAGAAAAGATTCTTCAAGTTATCCTCAAGCATTTTCTTAAGATAAACGGACTGGAATAGATGGTCAATAAAATTATTATTTTCTTTAAAAACCTTAATGAGAGACAGATCCTTCTCATTCTCATTGTGGTGACCTTTGGATTAAGACTTTATGCAGTTCTGATGGCACAGGGAATTGCTTATGATAGTGCTGCCTATGGTTTCATGGCAAGGTTTTTTTTAAAGGGTCATTTTATAAAAGGATTATCTTCACCTGCCCCCCCTTTTTATCCTTTCTTGATTTCTCTGTTTTCGATGGATACCACACACGTTGAAATAACGGGAAGATGCCTCTCTCTGTTTTTCGGAACTTTAACCATCGTTCCTCTCTTTTATTTAGTCAAAGAAGCAATCGGTCAGAAAGGAGCCATCTTTTCAGCGCTTCTCTATTCTTTCCATCCCTACTTGGTTACTTATTCAGGAATGCTACTTTCCGAAGCCACTTATTGGGGGTTACTAATTCTTTCAGTTTATTTTTTCTGGACAGGACTAAGGAAAGAGAAATTATGGAGGATAGCGTTATCAGGGGTTTTTCTCGGCCTGGCCTATCTGACAAGGCCAGAGGGGATTGGCTATGTTTTGATTTATCTGGCCTGGATAGTGGTGGATGGCGGTTTTAAAAAGAAATGGGTTAAAAAATTCATTCTTATTGGAACTTTGATCCTGACCGTTTTTATTTTTGTTATCCCTTACGTCATTCATATCCATCGAGAAACAGGCCAATGGTTGATTAGCAAAAAGGCCGTCGAAGCACAATCTCAATTATTTAAAAAGAGTATAGGCAAGATCGACCCTTCAAAAGGTGTTGAACAGGATAATCCCGAAAAGAAGAATTCAAAAATTATCTGGATTACCCGAAACATCGTTCACCATTTCCCTTCTGTGGCCTACCACTACCTGAGAGCCTACCATTTTTCATTGTGGCTTATTTTATTTTTCGGGCTAATAAGAATTAGGCGAGAAGGTATCGTCTATGAGTTGTTCTTGGCATCTCTGGTTCTCTTTCATCTGTTTTCTTTGTCTACTTTTGTTCCTTCCACAATCCGTTTTTCAGTTCCGGTCATCGCCCTTTCCCTCTTCTGGGCAGGTTCAGGTATCTTGGAGATGAAAAGGCATCTGGGAAAGATCAAAATATCCAATCCGGAAAAGGTAATTTTCTTATTCATCATCCTCGTGGTTTTAATCCAGTTGCCGCAGAGTTTAAGGCCGGAGAGAAGACATCGTGCTGAACAAAAAAGGGTTGGGCTATGGCTAAAACAGAATATTCCCCCGGATGTTATCATCATGAGCAATAGTCCTCAGGAGGCATTTTATGCTGAACGGGAGTGGATGATGTTACCCCAGGAGATTTCTACCCCTGGGAATCCTGGCAAATCTTATGATGAGATCATCGATTATGCAAAAACAAAAGGGGTTCGATATATTCTCGTCAATAAAAATACTCATGAATCGAACCCAGGCTTTGTTGAATCCATTCGGTCCACCGATTTAAAAGAAATATTTAGGAAAGCGGATCAAGGATTGATTATTTATAAGGTGATCTATTGAGATTTTTGGGATTTAAAGATGAGTTTTTCAGACATACAGGATTGATGTTCATTGGCATGGGTCTTTTCAACCTGTTTAATCTCCTCTATCATTTTTTCATGTTAAGAATGCTTCCCCCCGTTGATTACGGTCATCTCAATACACTCGTTGCACTTTTTATGGTCATCTCTGTCCCCGCGGGCACTGTCCAAACGACTGTAACAAAGTTTGTTTCCTCTTTTCAGGTTCAGAATCAATTTGATCGTGTGAAGGGCCTTTTGCGCCACATTCTCTTACTTATGTTGATCATAGGCCTCTCTCTGTTCCTATTGATCTCTCTGGGAAGCTCCCTCATTTCCTCCTTTCTTCAGATTTCTTCTTATGGTTTGGTTCTCCTTTTAGGAGTGAGTTTATTTTTCGCTATGGTTATCCCGGTTCCATGGGGAGGACTTCAAGGTTTGCAACAGTTTGGCTCCTTGACTTTAAACCTCATCATCAATGGAGGGATTAAATTTGTTTTGAGCATCGCATTCGTTTTGTTAGGTTTGGGGGTATTGGGAGCTCTGGGCGCTGTTGCCATCTCATATTTCGTCACTACAATTCTTTCCCTTCTCATTTTAAAAATGTGCGTGAGCCAAGGGAAGAAAAAAGCCAATCCAGGACTGACCCCGGCAAAGAGAACTCAATACGATTTTTCAGAAGTATATTCCTATTCCCTCCCAGTCGGATTGACTTTATTGTGCTTCATGGTTCTCACGAATATCGATTTGATTTTGGTGAAACATTTTTTCAGGCCTATTGAGGCTGGGTATTATTCCATTGCCCAGATGGTGGGGAAAATTATCCTGTTTCTCCCCCTCCCCATTGTGATGGTCATGTTCCCAAAGCTCGCCTCCCTGAAAATGGAAAATCAAGACAAGAAAGCTCTTTCAATTTTAGGGTATAGTTTGACAATAGCGGTTTTACTATGCGGTGGGGCTACCATCGTTAGCTTCCTTTTTCCTTCCCTGATGATTAGAGTCCTGAGCGGTAAGGTTTATTTAGAATGCATTCCTTTAGTTGGAATATTTTCTGTCAATATGACCTTTTTCTCTCTCAGTCTGATTTTGCTCTACTACCAGCTCTCAACCGATGGGAGAGGGTTTCTATATGCCCTCGTTCTCTTCACCTTGATCCAGAGTGGGTTGATCGTGCTCTTTCACAAAAGCTTAATTCAGGTTCTTCGGGTTGTGGGTATGGTTGCCTTCTCTCTCTCTGTTATAAACTTTTATTTGGCTTATCGTCCTTATAAAAATAAGGGAAAAGAACGACGATGAATGAAATGCGTCATTGGAAAGTTCGGGATGGAAATGAGAAGGATATGGAGGAAATTTTATCTCTCAGAAGAGATGCCTTCGGGGAAATGGAAAAAGACAAATTAGATCCCAGATTTTGGTGGTGGGAATTCATGGAGGGGCCTTATGGGAAGGCCTTTATATACGTCGTAGAAGATCAGGACAAGATCGTCGGTCACTTTGCCGATTTGCCGAGACAGTTTTTGCTCCGTGGGAAGGCAGTACGTGGAACCCTCTCCGTGGATCTCATGGTTCATTCTGACTATCGGAGAAGGGGGATCTTCCAGGCGATGGGAAGATATGCCATTCAACGCATTAAAAATGAAAATGCACTTTTCATGATGTCATACCCTATACGCCGGGAGACCATTCAGGGGTTTAAAAAAATGGGTTGGGAGGAGGTGATAGAACTTCCCGTCCTGGTCCATCCTATAAAATTCAGTGGCATCGTGAACCGTTACCTCCATTTCTTACCTCTCAGTTTCCTTATTGGTGGGATAGCGAGACTTTTTTATAACTTCTTTTTTCAAGCTAAAAAAAGAGACGAATCCAAAGAAATCATAATTGAAGAAATCCGAAAATTGGATGATCAGTTTGAACCTTTTTGGGATCACGCATTTTCCCTATATCCCATCATGGGGATTCGTGACCGGAACTATATGACCTGGCGTTACTTTCAACACCCGACACGAACTTACACAATTTACCGGGCCATGAGGGGAGGGGAAATGAGGGGTTTTATCGCTCTCAGAAAGGTGGATCTTCTTAAATTTAATAGCGCTGTGATTGTAGACCTGCTTGCCCTCGATGAGGATGTTTTAATAGCATTGGTGAGGGAAGGAATCTTATACAGTCAAAGGGAAGGGGTGGATCTGTTAGGCTTCATGGTTCCAAGATTTCATCCTTATTATAAACTTTTTAGGTATTGTGGATTTCTTCCAAGTTTTAAGACATTTCTGTTTATGGTCTATTCCCACGAGGAGGAGAAGGGACTCTTTGACCCAAAAGCATGGTATGTAAACTGGGGAGACACGGATGTGATTTAATGGTAGAGGAAATAAAGACACTGGGTCATGGTAAGGGCAAAGATGCCAGTTTCGTTAATTGGTTACGTTCTTTTGTCAAATAACTACAAAGGGAACCAACGTTTGTCGTTGTCGAAGCTCGTATCGAGGTTCGTATACGGATGCTGGATACACGAGCTTCAAGTTTGGAGTCTCTTGCTTCGATACGAGCATCATTACCGCAACCCATTACAGTTGTTATTGGAGTTGTGATGTCCATCATAAACGCCTTAGCCATTGATTTAGAGGAATGGTATCACTCCGAGCTGGTGGAGGAGAGAAGATCCTTTGTCTCTCAGGCTGCAGAAGCGACATGCCCTCTTCTTGATCTCTTGGACCAATATCAAACGAAAGCTTCCTTCTATATTGTAGGAGAGGTGGCCGAGCAGAATCCCGACCTCATCCAGTCCATTTTCCAAAGAGGGCATGAAATTGGTTGTCATACTTTTTCACACACACTTTTATGGAAATTGGATGAGCATCTCTTCCGGGATGAGTTAGAACACTTTCATTCCCTCATGGAAAGAATTTTGAGGAAGATTAAGATCACGGGGTTTCGTGCACCTTGTTTTTCTCTTGATAACCGAAGCAAATGGGCCCTTAGAGTTCTTTCGGATTTTGGGTATCAATATGATGCAAGTATCTTTCCTGTGAAATTAAATCCTCTCTATGGCATAAACGGAGCGCCTACCAGACCTTACCGTATCTCTTTCGAAGACGTGAGGATGGAGGATCCGGAAAGTCCTCTCCTCGAATTTCCTGTATCTCCCTTGACGATCGGGAGACTAAAGATTCCTATCGCAGGAGGATTCTATCTGAGGATTTTCCCGCTTCCCTTCCTTTATTGGGGTTTAAAGAGAATTAATCAATATCATCCATTCCTTCTCTATTTTCACCCCTGGGAAGGCTATGAGAAGACGCCCAGGCTGAAATTACCCCTCTACAAGCGGGTGATTTCATACTATGGTATCCCTTCGGCACGGGAAAAATTAAAATTTCTTTTGGAACATTTCCGGTTTGCAAGAGTGGATCAAGTCCTCGGATTAACGTAGAAAGAAAATGGACCCTCAACCGCTATTATCTGTGATCATCCCTAATTGGAACGGGAAACATTTTCTGGCCGAATGTATTGATTCATTAAAAGAGCAGACTTTTCGTGATTTTGAGACGATTCTGGTGGATAATGGATCGACGGACGGATCTGCTGAATTTGCTGAAAAACGTTATGGTGACTTTATTCGTATCATTCGAAATGAAAAGAACCTCGGTTTTACAGGGGGAAATAATGTCGGCATCCAAGCCGCAAGGGGGAAATATATTGTTCTCTTGAATAATGATACATGGGCAGAGCCCACCTGGCTTGAAGAATTGGTTAAGGCCATCAATTCGGATCCTCAGGTTGGGATGTGGGGATCGAAAATCTATTCCTATTATAAGAGGGACCAGATCGAAGCAACGGGGGAACTCATTTACTGGGATGGGTTGAGCCGGGCCCGGGGACAATATGAACAGGATCAAGGACAGTATGAGAAGGTTGAAGAAATTTTTTTTCCGCCCGGGTGCGGTGCGATGTACCGGAAAACCGTTTTTGATGAGATAGGCCTTTTCGATGAAGATTTCTTTGCTTATGCAGATGATGCCGAGATCGGGATCCGCACCCGGTTGGCAGGGTGGAAAGGGTTATTTGTTCCCAGAGCCATTATCTATCATAAGAACTCCGGGACAGGAGGGCAATATTCACCCCTTAAGGCCTTTTATGTGGAGAGAAATCGCTTCTGGATCACCATCAAATACTTCCCCTTGCCCCTGCTTCTCCTCAGCCCCTTTTTCACTTTTTGCCGATTTGGGTTTCAGGCTTTTGGGGCGCTCATCCATCAGGGGGCGGCTGGAAAATTTACAAAAAATTATTCGCCCTTGAGATTAATAGGTATTTTGCTCAGGGCTTATGGATCGGGGTTCCGCTACCTGCCCCGAATGTGGAAGAAAAGAAAGATGCTGAGGCCCTTGAGAAAAGTTTCGTACGGTGAAATCTTTACTTGGTTCCAACGATTTGGAATTAAAGCAAAGGAAATTTCTCTCCGGGATTGAAAAGATCTAAACCAATTTTTCAGGTAATTCATCATGCCCAGAGGGCACCCACGAATGATGAAAATGATCACTGCGAACGAATTTCACGAAAAAAACCTATTCGTGTCATTCGCTGTCATTCGTGCTATTCGTTTCTATTTTCTGAGTAATCTTTCATGACGGGTACGTCACCCACGCCTGTGTGCCGAAACGCAGCACTTCGGCGTGCAGGCACGAACAATGAAAATGGATAACCCCCCACTTACCCCCCTTTAGCAAAGGGGGGATGGGGGGGATTTGATACTGGGTAGGGGGAGGCTTTAGCCTCCCATTTGGGCATTATCTGTAGGGTCCGCTTACCAAGCGGGCCGTCTGGGGTTTATTTTTTAGGCACATTGATGAAAAAGACCAAAAAAATTGGACTTATCTTTTCCGCAGGAGGACATTATACTGAGATGCTTCAATTATGGGAGGCCTTCGAAGGCTATCCGAAATTTCTGGTGACCTATCGAGAGGTGACCACGATGAACCGGGAAGGCACCTATTATCTGGAAAACATCTTTAGAAGCCCGCTGGCTTTTATTAAAGGAGTGATGAAAATATTCATGATCCTTTTGAGGGAGAGGCCGGATATCCTCTTCTCGACAGGCTCTGAAATAGCCGCCCCTGCTTTTTACTTTGGGAAATTCCTCTTCCGGACCCGGTTGATCTATCTGGAATGCAGTGCCCAGGTCTATCGGCCTTCTTTAACCGGGAGATTTGTTTATCCGATTACAGATTTGTTTTTAGTCCAATGGGAGCCCTTGCTCAAACGATATGGTCCAAAGGCAAAATATGTGGGAGGACTCATATGATCTTCGTGACAGTGGGGAACCATTATCAAAGCTTTGATCGTCTCATAAAAAAACTAGATGAGATCGCTCCCCATATCCCTCATGAGATCGTGATCCAGAAGGGTTATTCAGGATATCGTCCTCAACATACAAAGCATTTCGATTTTGTGCCGATCAGCGCAGCTATGGAATACATTAAGACGTCCGAATTGGTGATTTCCCATGCGGGGATTGGAACGATCATTCTCTGTAAAGAGTATGGAATCCCTCTGCTTATCTTTCCGAGGAGGAAGAAGTACGGGGAGCATGGGACGGATCACCAGATGGAGATTGCCCAAGCCATAGAGGAGCGAAAGGATGATGCCATCTCTATCGTCTATGAGGAAGACCAACTGGAGGCCAAAATCGCTGAGTTTCTGGCGAAGGGGCAAAAGCCTGTTCCGGGAGCAAATGTGGGAAGGGCCAATCTCATCAGAACCATCAAAGAATTCATTGAAAAGAACTAACGATAAAGCTTTTTAACTTACATCAAAGAATAGAACAAGGATGGAAAAGCAGAAATTCGTCCAAAAAGAATGGTATGAACATAAACCTCCTATAGAGGGAAATGAGGCCATTCAGATCAGTACTCTCACCCACGTCAAAAGGTTGAAAGATTTATTCCCCGTCCAAAAGGCAAGATTGAGTCTCAATTGTGGATGTGGGAGTGGAGGACAGAAGGATATTTTTGGTCCTTCTGTCGGGGTAGATATCTCATTTGAAAATATTCGATTGCTCATTAAGTCAGGTGGTCAAGGGGTCGTTGGGGATATGGAATTTCTTCCCTTCAGAGATAATACCTTCGACATAGTTTACGGATTTGGAATTCTCCACCATTTGAGCAATATAAAAAAGGGAGTCTCCGAGGCCACCCGCGTTGTAAAAAAAGGAGGCTATGTGGGCTTTGGGGGAGAAAATAATGGACTATGTCCACTTACCTATATCATGGCCTTCGTTTACCGGAACTGGAAGATCGAGAAGGGGTTCTATCGCATTCGAGAGAGGAATCTTAGAAAGATCTTTGGGGAATTAGGAATTCAGGAGTTTAGGATTTCGAGAAAAGGGATGACGATCTATGGATTGGGGGAGACCGTTTATAAACTGACATCCCTGGGAGAAAGATTCTTATCCAGAATCCGTTTTCTCAATGTTTTTTCGGGCTATTGCTATTTCACAGGAAGAAAGAGTTACTAACAGTCTCAAAATAGTAACGACACGATTTGTAAAATCTCTCCCCTGCCCTCGCCGAAGCGGCTTCGCGCAGGCAGGTGACCTCCCTTTCCCTAAAGGAGGGATTACCCCTCTTTGGCAAAGAGGGGTAAGGGGAGATTTTCCAATGCTTTTGTCAATTCAATTCTGAGATTCTTAATAAATAGATACAACGATTCATGATGAGGTTGACTCAAAAATGGAGTCGGGGAGATCATCAAAAAGTAGCCTGTCCCCTTTTTCTAAAGCTGAAAAAGGGAGGACTCAAGAGATGAAAGCGGTTGTCATAGAGGGATAAATTTATGATGCTATATCACCTGGTGTTTTACGTCCTTTTTCTGTTTTATCAAAATCAGAATCAAAGCTAATGATTGTAAGCCCAAATTGTTCAGCAATAACATATTGATATGCATCGTCAAAATCAAGACCAAACTTTTGGGCGGTATTAATTACATCCTCCATATCCTTAGGCAATAAAGCAATCATCTTAATACCAGCGATTGAAATCATGTCTGTTAAGAATTGTCTAAAAACATGGTGCTGTTTACGGCGGAAAAAGAGAAGTCCAATAGAGTGAAGGGAATAATCTGAGATGAAAAACTCATGCTCCTCCGTTTTTGACAAAAACTCTTGTGCATCGATCGCTTTCGATTGTGTCAAAACCACCTCGAGAAAAATATTAGTATCTATGAGGAATTTCATCTGTCAGCGATCCGCCACTTCGATATTGTGTGCTGGAGTTCTACCGACGTGTATTCATTTCGCAGGTCCTCAAACGCTCCTGCCCAATCAAATTTAGGTTTGCCTCCATCTTTTTTAGCCCGTTTCTTAAGCAAAAACTCGATGAAATCCTTCACCTCCTGTTGGAGGTCCGGTGGCAACTTCTCTACAACTTCCTTCAATGCTTCCATTGGGTTATCCTCCTACATTTTATATTATATATAGATAATACTAATCGTCAAGGGATATGTTGTTTTGGTCTATCTGTTCTATTTCGTTGAAAAAAAGTTGACTCAAAAATTGAGTCGGAGAGGTTATCAAAAAATAGCCTGTCCCCTTTTTCTAAGGCTCAGAGAATCCGGTCAATAAAGCTCCCCGGAACCGCAGAAATCTTCTCGGCTAACCGATAGAGCCGGGGAGTTCTTGAAGCAACGTATCCAGCAATTATACTATCCTGTCCATAGGTCTTTACCAGAGCATTCATCCCTTTCAAACTCGCCTGCTCCGCATGTTCTGCATATTTGCACTCAATCGCAATGAATTGACCGCCCCGCTCAATTAAGAGATCGACCTCCTCTCCCTGTGAGGTCCTCCAAAACCAGAGTGGCACGGTTTTCCCTTGAGAGAAGAAGTGCTTCACCACCTGCATGACCACATGTGTTTCCCACAAAGCTCCGATAATTGGATGTCTCGCAATTCCTTCCCAATTCTCAAAACCCATCAGAAATGCCGCAAGTCCTGTATCACAAAGATACAACTTGGGAGACTTCACAAGCCGCTTAGTGACGCTTCGATAATACGGTTCCAGGAGAAAGATCTGACCGGAGGCCTGTAAGACGGAAATCCACTTTTTTGCTGTATTCGGAGCAATCCCCACGTCCCGCGCAAGATCCGAATAAGAAAGAACACGGGCTGTCCTGCCGGCGACAGCTCTCAAGAAACGGTCGAAATCCCTGAGGTTACCAACATTCAATATATTCCTTACATCTCGTTCAAGATAAGTACTAAGGTAGGATGCATACCAGAGCGAGGGATCTATTTCTGGCCTTGCATAAAGTTCGGGAAAACCGCCATGAGATAGATACTGATTCTCATCGAAGCGGCTAAAAGCTTCATTGAGTTCGGTGGCGGAAAGGTTTAGCATATTTAATACCCCGCACCTTCCTGCCAAACTCTCCGATATGCCTTGCATCAGGAGGAAGTTCTGTGAACCGGTGAGGATGAAGCGGCCGGGTCTCCTATCTTTATCAATCATTACCTTGAGGTATCGAAAGAGGGACGGAGCATATTGAACTTCGTCAATGATCAAGGGGCTGCGGTAACGCTGGAGGAATTCCTCGGGCACGGTCTCGGCCTGAGAAGCAACGGAGGGGAGATCGAGAGATACATAGTCAGTATTGGGAAATACTTTACGAACGAGAGCTGTTTTTCCCACCTGCCTCGGACCGGTCACCACCAGAGCCGGAAACTGCCGGGACATGGCCTTCAAAGTTTCCTCATATTTTCTGGTAATCCACATGCAAATATTTTGCAACGATAATGCAAAATTGTCAAGCTATTTTTTTCTTGACAACCTCTTATGGTATTCATAAGATATTAAAATTCTCCCATTCAATCTGGGAAAAGATAAGAAATACAGCGGGTTGGATATCATTTGACTGAGTTTATCAATAAACAAGTGCCCCCAAAGCAATGATGACCCCAAAGCAATGAAGAAAAGGACTGGGATGCTGGATAAAATAGTTGGGTAGATCTATAATCGGAGAGGTGGTTCAGTATTTGATATTATAAATGTCATAGACGTCAATAGGAGCATTATAAAAAAGTTTGTGGAAACTGCGGCATTGAGTACAAAGGAAGGGCAAAGTGTCCTAGATGCAGGTGCAGGCGAAGGTAATTGGAGATATTTATTCCCCCATGCCAGATATATTACACAAGACAAATGCATAGGATATACAGACTGGGATTATTCAAAAATTGATTACAAATGTGATATTATCAATATTCCTTTGGATGATTTGAGCATTGACGTAGTCCTGTTGATAGAAGTCCTGGAACATTTACCGGAACCTCTCTTGGCCCTAAAAGAAATAAACCGCATTTTGAAAAAGGGAGGCTATCTTTATATTACTGTCCCTCAAGGATGGGCAGAACATCAGGTTCCACATGACTATTATCGTTATACCCAGTACGGGCTTCGTTACCTTTTAAATGAAGCTAATTTTAAAGTTGAAAAAATAGAAAAAAGAGGAGGTTATTTCAAATATATTGCCTTTAGATTGTGGCATATCATTTTCATGCCTTTCCTAAATAGGGAGACTCTTGTTAAAAAATAGTAGGGTGGTTTATTAAAATTGGATTAATACTTTTTCTCACTTTAGTGAGTATAATTTGTTATTTCTTTGATGACATCTTAGACAAAGAAAAGGAATTAACCTTGGGGTATCAAATAGTGGCAGTAAAAGAATGAATGTCTAATTACTGAATCAAATAGTGAGTTGTGTCCCGCTCACCTATATCATGGCCTTCGTTTACCGGAACTGGAAGATCGAGAAGGGGTCCTATCGCATTCGAGAGAGGAATCTTAGAAAGATCTTTCAGGAATTAGAAATTCAGGGTTTTAGGATTTCGAGAAAAGGGATGACGATCTACGGATTGGGGGAGACCGTTTATAAACTGACATCCCTGGGAGAAAGATTCTTATCCAGAATCCGGTTTCTCAATACCTTTTCAGGCTATTGCTATTTCACAGGAAGAAAGAGTTAAGTAGATACAACGATTCATATGAGGATGAAAGATCATAGGAAATTCGAACTTACCATGAAAAAAGAAGAGAAGAATCTTAACGATACATTATTTAATGAAATTATCTCCACCTACAGCAACCCCAATCATCTAATGCATAAGAAGATGAAACATGTCTTGAAGTATGTTCAGCCGGGAAATGCCCTGATTGATGTGGGATGCGGGATCGGAGAATTTCTTGTCCGGCTTCAAGACCGTTTTCATACTTTGGTCGGGGTTGATATCAGCCAGCCTGAAATCGAATTTGCAAAAAAGAGACTCGGGAATTCCTCCAATGTTTTTCTTCACTGTGGTAAACTGGAATCATTTCACTTCCCGGATGAACATTTCAATGTCTGTTTATGTCCGGATGTTCTTGAACATGTGCCAACCCTTTTTCCGCTCCTTCAAGAGATATATAGAATCCTCCGAACCCATGGGGATCTTATCGTGACCGTTCCTAATTGGTATGATATAATTGTTTCGAAAATCTTAAATAAAAATCCTCAGCACGTTAATACCTTTACGCCTTGGCATTGGATGGCGATTTTGAAAAAAGCTGGTTTTAAAATCCGATTTTATAGAGCCATAGATTTTCCTTTAATAAGTTCTGAGTTTCTTTCTAAGAAAATACCGATCCTCGGGATGTGTATCTTAATTGTAGCTTTTAAATGAGGGGAAATTTTCACTGAGTTCCTTATGAATTGACGCGAAGATCCTTTTATGAACATTGACCACGACAAGGTGCAAAGAAAAATAGATCTCCTCTGGATACTCACCCGGAAAGAGATCATTCTTCAATACAAAAGAACATCTCTTGGCATATTTTGGTCACTCCTTAATCCCCTCCTCCTCGCCTTTGTATTCTATATTGCCTTCAATATCATATTAGGAGTTCATATCCCTAACTTTCCTCTCTTCATCCTCTCTGCATTGTTTCCATGGACATGGTTTTCTACTTCCGTGAGTGCATCCACTGTATCTTTGATCTCAAACAAAAGCCTTATAAAAAAATTTCCATTCCCCAAACACTATCTTCTCATAGCAAGCGTTTTATCTCAAGGCATCCATTTTGTTTTTTCTTTACCGATTATTATAATTCTGGTATATGTTTATGGAAAACATGTTGATATCGTTTGGTTAACCGGGATCCCAATCCTTCTTATTATTCAATTTATGATCACCATCGGTCTCTCTCTTGCTGTATCGGTGATCAATGTTTATTTCATGGATTTCCAGTTCATTGTTGGGTTCCTCTTACAGGTGCTTTTTTGGATTACCCCTATCGTTTACAAATTTGACAATATTCCGGAAATCTACCGAACTTTATTTTTGTATTTAAATCCACTGGCATCTCTCATGTCTTCATGGCGAGAATTATTTATGTCTAATAAGATTTATTGGAATTGGATTGGCATTGCTTTATTGGGTTCGATATCCATATTATTTTTAGGACTTGCCATATTCCGGAGATTAAGCAAGAGGATTGATGAAGTAGTATGAATCATTTTGTCATTGATTTGGAACATATTTGGAAAAAATATCCGGCGAAAAAGGATAGACCAGGATTCAAGGAATTTATGGTTAACTTCTATAAGTTAATCTACAAAAAGCGCAATCATGTAAATAGCCATTTCTATGCTCTCAGGGACCTTACCCTCAAGATTAAAAAGGGGGAGTGTATTGGAATCATCGGTCAAAATGGAGCAGGGAAGAGTACCCTCCTTTCCATCATACTCGGTACCATTTTGCCATCAAAGGGGAGAGTGACGGTTTTGGGACGGGTTACCCCGCTGTTGGAGCTTGGGGCAGGTTTCCATCAAGATCTCACGGGTCGAGAGAATATCATTTTAAACGGCATTCTTCTTGGGATGACAAAGCTGGATGTCCTCCGTAAGATGGATACGATCATCCATTTCTCTGAATTGGAGGAATTTATTGACCTCCCTGTAAGAACATATTCCAGTGGGATGTATCTCAGGTTGG
>JBFMAE010000272.1:0-11896 GCA_040756085.1 Thermodesulfobacteriota bacterium
GATTCGGAATTGATGAAGATTGATAAGCCTGTAAAAGTAGGGTCAGAATCGTGAAAGAAGAAATCAAAAAGTATTATTTCATTGCTAAGAAGGATATGGGAGCTTACTATTTGAAACCGCCTCTGATCAGTTGGGGATTAATGCTTCCCATCGTCTTTGTCTTTGCCTTCTATTTCAGAAATCCGACGGGAATTAAAGAGGTTGTCCCAGGATTGATTGGCCTAACACTTCTTTTTTCATGCACCTCTATGGCTGCCATTGTGATCACATTTGAGAAAAGAATAGGTGCCCTGGAAAGGCTCCTCCTGGCCCCATTGAATTTTAGAACTATCCTTTTAGGTAAAACTCTCGGGAGTACCCTATTTGGGCTGATGGTGGCCGTTTTCATCACCTTAATCTTGATTCCACTCATGGGGCTTTCCGTAAAACACTTCTGGGCATTTGTTCTTATCTTCATCTTTTCCGGCCTTGCCTTCTCCCTTCTTGGAATCCTGATATCGGTAGGTGTCAAGGAGGTCTTTGAGGCAATGACCATGTCCAATTTCTTTCGATTTCCCATGATCTTTCTCTGTGGGGTTTTCTTTCCGGTTCCCTCTATGCCATTCCCTCTTCCCGTCCTTTCCTATCTTCTTCCGTTGACCTATACAGTGGACGGGCTAAAGCATTGTTTGTTGGAAGATAAAGGGTCCATACCTTTGTTTTTAAATATATTGATTCTTATTGGATTTGTTATTTTGATCTATGCCCTTTCGCTCTTCATTTTCAGGAGAAGGATACGCCAAGAATTCTGAAAGGAGGTGAACTCGATGTGCCAGAGTAAATCCAGTTGTATTCATCCCGAGCAGTTACAAATTAGTCCATAATTGTCCAGACATCAGCTCTCTAATCCCTCCTTCCCTCCCTTTGCAAAAGGGAGGAACTTCCCCTCTTTGGCAAAGAGGGGTCAGGGGAGATTTTCCAAAATATGTCTTTTCAATAATGGACTTATTAGTAAGCTTATCAAGAAGTGAATCCTGAGCCTTCCTTATATCTCTGTAAATCCGGTTGTAATTCTCCTGCTCTCTATTTTCACCCGAAATGCTGGCAGATGCGCTTCCAGAAATTCCAAGAATTTTCCAGAAACTTATACCTCCTTCTATTCCTCCCCCCGCCCGGTAATTAGCCCCTGAAATCAGCATTCCCACCTTTGATAGCCTCTCTGCCTGAGCCTGGGCAAACTTAACAGCCTGCTCCTGCATTTCCTGGAACTTCTGTGCATTGGTTTGGGCCATCAAAACCCTCTGACCTATCGTTTCATCCCCTGCAATAGCTGAACTCCACATCGAACTTGGTGAGGTAACTGGACCCCGCTCAAAGATTGAACGCCTCTCATCATGAGCTGTGGAGATGACTCCGGCCTGAGTGGTGCTCAGAGCCACAGTCCTCTTTTCCCAGCCTGTCTGGGTCCTTGAGTAATCCTCTACCACATTACTTCCGCCCCTTCTGAGAGCAAAGGATACAAGTTGTCCACTATTCGGGTCAAACATTGCAGATTCAAGAGAGACCTGCCTTCCTTTTCCTATGTCTCTTGCAAGAGATCGGGCAACCTCGTCTGCCCCTGATTGCCTAAGAAGCCCGGCAAAGACCCTTGCATTGAAGATCCTAGGCTGATCAAGCCCAATAACACCTCTCCCGGAAATAAGATTCAAGTGCTGGGCCTCACGACCCGACCACTCCTGAATTCCCCTGATAGACCTTGTGAGATCAAGGGCTTCTCTTTCAGCACCAGCCTCGCCTCTTGCAAGGCTCACTTTCTCCACCTGACCTTCTGGGCCGAAAGTCCAGGCCATCGTGACACGATCTCCTACATTAAATCTCGTCCCCAAACCCTGTTGGCTTGCCATCTGATTCAATCTATCCACAACACCCTGATCCTGGAGCGTCCATCTTTCCTCGGCATGACGGGCAAGATGACCTTTATACATTCCCAGAAAATCTTCTCTACTGCCTGCGTAGCCAGCCCACCTTGAAATCTGATAAGCCTGCTCGGCCCTTGCCACTTCGCCCAAAAACCTTTGAGTCTCTGCAAGCTCAAGACCATTTCGTCCCACAACCCCGAGGGCATTCTTCAGCCCAAGAGTCTCCGCAAGCTCACGGGTTCCCATGAGACCCCCCACCTGACGGGCTGCCTCCCCAATGGAAACTCCCATCCTGTTAGCATAATCCCCGAGAACCGTCCCCGCCCTTGTAAAATCCCTTGCTGAAATTGCACTCTGAAAGCCTTCGATTCCACCATGCTGATCTGCTATGGCCTTGAAGGTCTCTGCTTCTGCAATCATCCTTTTCTCTCCAATCCCTGCCACTTCCAATGCTCTTTTAAGATTACCTCCATAGGTCTCTCCCCTTCCAATCTGCTTTGCTGTATCTATGGCCTGACCCACTCCCATTCTCTCAATGAGAGAGGTTATGTTTCCTCCGGATGCCCCCTTTAAAACCTGTCTTATTGCCTCGGCATGGGTTAACCCCTGAATCATATGGGCCTGACTTCCAATAAGCGTAGTATCCATAAACCTGTGTCTGCCCATATCTTGTCCGCCTATATGGACATTTGCCGCACCCCCGACCTCTCCTCCAACCTGATGGGCAGTTTGCTGTCCTCCGCTCCCTGAACTAATCGCAGTGAGGGCATGGGTTACTGCATACTCCCCACCCTTCAGGAGTCCCCAGGCAAGAGCCGGAACCGACCAGCTAAAGGAACCAATATAGCCTAAAATCAGATTGGCATGAGACCTTACTGATTCAACCGTCGCGAAGCTTATTCCATAGAAACCCGAATCCATCTGGGGGTTGTAGAGGACATCATTTATAACCCTGGCAAACTGCCAGTCCGAAAAGGCATTGAGAAGAACATAGAAGGGAACCCACATCTGAAGCCAGAAGTTTATCTTGACAAATGTGATAAATGCACCAAGACCGGTAATTGCAACAAAGACCGGCAAAAATACGGAGGCCCCATAAACCATGGCCTCAATAAGCATCCTCATGGTTTGAACTATCTTGTTAAAGAGCCTCCCCGCCTCAATCCAGCCGGAACCTGTCTTCTGCTCGGTAAGCATATCCTTGATGTAGTAATCGCCATTTCGAGCAGCATAGGAGATTAACGCATAACGGATACCATTTAGAACCGCAAGCTGCTTGATCTGATCCTGAAACGTTCCTATTGAACCGGGAAAGTACCTCTCAAAGAGTTCCTGGATCGTTACGAGGTATCCCTCATCTTCGGGATTCCCCCCGAGAAGCTTGTAGTTTACCTGCTTAAGCCACCCAGAAAAAATGCTATTCCAGTAGTAATTAATCTGGCCCGGAGCAGTTGCACAGGTGAGGGGATTGGTGTCATCAAAATTGACATTAAAGTATGTATTTGGATCCCGAAACGGTCCTCCCAGGTTCGGAAGATCCTCAAGAAGATTTGGGGATTGATGAAGGTATCTTAGACCGATAGCCTCCGTTGAGTTTGACCCTGAGATATAGGCAAAGTTCGGAAATACACACCTCTCAAAATACTCTCCCAGAACCATGCTGATCGAAACATTGTTTGACCCTCCATACTCTACAGGAGCATCCGGAGGTTCCAGGTCAAGAATTTCATTGAGGTACTTTGCACCAATAGCAACACCATTCTTTCTGAAACGGACCGCATCAACAGGAACAACCACCTCCTCAACTTCTTTTCCGACAACATCCCCTACCATCGAGGAGACATAGGCGATAAAGGCATTAACCATGGGAACATCCGTAACGATCTGGCTTTGGGAAGGATCAGACCGGTCGACAATCGCTATGTTTGCCTTTGGAATCATCAGCCCATAGACTGTAAGGGCAGCAATTATGCCAGTCTTTATAAGGGCAAGGAAACTTTCGGCACCATGAGCGGTGTAACCTCCTCCCCTGCTACCAAAGAATCCCATGATAGGAGAAAGGACACCCATGATCAGCCCGACGATAAGCAGAATCTTTATAAGGGAGTTTAAGTGCCCACCCTCGATGAGCATCTTCACTCCGTTAAAGATGGAGGCAAGAAAATCCCCTGAACCGTAGGTGTAGATCTCATAGGTCACTTTTACCCTCTTTTCGCTTTAACAACCTTTGAAATCGAGGGAGAAGCCTTTTCCGAAACCTGTTTTAAGAAGAACGAAGTAAGTTCAAATGTCCTCATCTGGGCTTCAAAGAACTTTAATTCCCTCGTAAGCTCATTGTGAATATCTGCCTTTACAGAATCGATACGGTCAAGGAGCTTGTCTCGTTCAATGACCGACTGCTTTCCCACATTGCTCTCAATCGTATGGATATACCTCTTTACAGTCGCATAGGCCATTGAGAGGGCTGCTATATCCGAGGTCATCTCAATCGCAGTGCTTAAAAGCCCAGGGGTCGTCCTTGTGATCTCAATTAACCTTCTTACGGGAATAACAGAGGCATCTATAAACTGCTTTTCTTCATCGGAGAGGGAAGCATGGTTAAGAAGCTTCTGGGCAATCTGCGTTATCGACTCCGTTACCTTCTGTTTGTAGCCAGGGTAGATAGAGCCCTGAACAAATTCGACCTCTGGCTTTGTCTCATCGGATACTGTCTTGTTTCTTATTAATTGGACATTTTGATTACCATGGAGAAAGTCCCTTAGTGTAATTGTGCTTCCCGTGTATTCGCAGATAGGCTCTCCTTTGTCGCCCATCTTACAGACAAAGGTCCCAACAAGGGATTGAACAATCTCTTTCTCCTCATCTGTAAGACCCGTAGACCTCAGGGCATCCCATACCGCATTCCCGTAGATCCTTGTCCTTGGAACCGTATTCTGAGAAATAGCTTCTCTTTTTAGCTCCACAAGCTTACTTAGTGTTTTATTTCCATCATTACATTCCTGCTGGGCAGTATCGGGGTCTTCCCCTTCCTCGATAAGCCTTTGCTCACAGGCGTTGATGGAGGATTCAGCAATTGAACCAGCCACCCAGTCAACAAGTGATTTTGCAGCCTGGCAGCTATCTGTCATCATTTTCTGCCAGCTCTGAATACGGTTAAGAAGACTCTTTAACTGCTCAAGACAGGTCGGGCAAACCGCCTCAAGCCCGATCTGAAAGGCATAGCCAAGGGCATTCTGCCCTATAGATCGAAGCATATTCACAAATTGATCCTTATTAATAAAGTTTATCCCCCCGAAGTAAAGATCAAGACCCCCACAACCTGCACGAATACGGGGAGGATTGATGGAGAAAAGCTGAATGGGTTCATAACCGGCCCTGACGTTGAGAGAACCCCCTGTGATAAAACCCCTTGTCTGGGCCATATAGGCACCGGGGTCATTGGTCGTTGCCTTAAACCCCCACTTCCTGAACATTTCCTCTATATCGTCGGATATGGATGCATTTGAAATTCTTACAGGGAAGGTAAGGCTAAGGATGAGTAAAATTATCATAATAACTCGTATCGATCTCGATAGCATACCAGATCAACCTCCTTTTGAGTTCACTGGCTGTAACCAGGCCAGATGAAATCCTTTCAAACCTGTCGGGAGGAAAGGCCAAAAAGATTGAAGGAACCATATTTACCCCAAGCCTTTGAGAGATTCCATTATCCATTACGGTATCGGGAAACTCAACAAAGACAGAACCATCAAGGGATACAGGTTTAATTACAAAATAAGGGTTCTCAATCATAAACCTCTTAAGATGATAGGCCTGCCTCTCACAATAAGGACAGGAACTTTCATAAAAAAAGAAAAGTCCTGCCTTTTTCGAAAGGCCATAGAGAATTTCCCTCTCCCTTTCTTTAAGGGCATCGAAATAGAGGTCTTTGTCCACATCCGATACGGGAGTAGGTCCCTCAAGCTCCGGATACATCATCAGGGCCTTCTGCCAGGCAAGGGAGAAATTCTCCGAGAGCTTCATCATCAGATGGTTATACTCCATGTAAGCCTTTACACTTTCTATGGTCGGCTCCTCCATCGCACGGGATAGGAGCCCTTCTCCCCACTTTTTCATCCTCTCGGTAAAGAGAGACTCAGGCTGAGAAGAAGGTATCTCAAGCCTTACCTCAGTCTTTTTCTCTTCTTCTTTGGGAGGGTCTTTGTAGAAGAACCAGCCCTCATCTCCCCTTTCCCACCAGAATGGACCTGAGTATGCAAGGGGAGTAAGTGCTAAAAAAAGAAGGAGACTAATGAGTGCTTTTAATCTTGGCTTCGACATCATTGGTAATATCCTTCGCCTCGGAAATGACCGAATCCCTTACGAGAACAATCCTTCCCCTTGACTCTTCCTCAACGATCCGATTCAGACGATCTGTGAAGAATGAGATCTCCCTCTCCATATCCTCCTTCATCCGGGGATTAGCCTCTCTGTCACGGTATTTTTCGACAAATTCCTTCTTCTTCGCCTCGATGATCTTTACAACATCGAGAACAACTATCTCTTTATTGTCAGACCTGCTAAAATACCACCCGCTTGCCATTCCGGAAATGATAGAAACAGCCAGGGAAAAGACAAGAGTATAAAGAATAAACCACCGGCTATATTCCGTTTTGCTTTCTGCCATTATTCTACTCCTCCAGTAAGGTATTACTTTCAATAGTTATACCCGTGCCTTATCCTATCAATGATACTTTGACTCTTTTCAGGAGAGATCTCCATCTTATGAAGAACATACTGCATATACTCCCGCAGATCGACACGAGAGAAGTCAATAGAGGCAAGCTCTTCAGGTGTAAGTCCCCGGCAGTTCGGTGCACTGGTACTTCCCCAACCTATCCCTATCTGGGGCCTTCCCTGTTCATGTATGAGCCTTGCGAGGATGCTATTAAAACAGCAATAGACCTTATTTCGCTTTATGCAGATGCCTAGGATTTTCTTCGAACATCTTGATCCTATGTAGTGGCATAGATGGAAATTCAACCTCGAAGAAGTAAGAATGTCATCTTTTTTGCACTGAAAATACCAATCGTAGAGAAACTTGCCAATGGAGTATACCACGAGGGCTACGGTTACAACTGTAGCCACCGTCGCAAGGGTAGAAACGATCGCAGTGTCAAAGCTAACAAGTGTCATTCCACCTTCCACAGTGTAATCAAATCCCATTAATTCGAATGAACCTGCCAAAGAATTCTCAACCCATAGTGTCTGTGTCGTCGTTCCTAAAAGGTCAGAAATAGTTGTTCCAAAAAGACCGGAGAGAGAACCATATTCACCACTTGAAAGAATATATGTAAAAGTATTTGCCCAGTTTATCCATGTAGCTGAAGTCCCCCCTGAAATGTAACTGTATAAACTTATTGTTGCCCTTGCAGCATTGATATAATCCCCTATGCTTACCCCTCCACCTGCCTTACGGCAACAGTTCCTTGGACTCGACTGACATTCTTGCTTTTCACCAGGAAAGATTAAGGTCCCTGATGAATCAGCACGGTACTGGTTCAACACCTCCACCACAGTGGCTGCCGAGGCAAAGTCGGTATTGGCCTCGTATGAGGCATCGACACAGTCTGTCCCGAGACACCTCAGCTCTCCTGCACAATTGTAGGCCACTGTGTAACCTGTTATTCCACCCTGGCCACAACGATACGTATACTTAATCTCGCTACAATCTGAATCAAGGCACCTCTCGCTGTAAAAGTAACAACCCTGATCTCTCAGGGCCTGACAGCTATCCTCCCTACTACCACAGGCAAAGGTAATCCTGCTACACCAGTCGTTTAGCCCACTTCGAACCCCTGAACCACCGTAAAGCCTTGCCCATGTTATGGTAAGGCCATTCTCCTGTGTGGTGCTTTCCTCTCTTATCGGGGTTGTTGTAAGAGAACGGCTATTTAGGGATGTACCCTCTCCTTTAAGGCATATTGGATCATAGTTTTCTATTGAGCCTGAGAAAGATTGACACTTATATGATGGATCAAGGTTTTGTCCAGTCTCTTCCCCATTCTCTATTGTGCTTACACAGTACAAACATCCGCTTCCGCATTGAGCATAGGTTTCTACAGAACACTCCTCAAGCCACCTATCGAGATTGTCTACACACGTTGAGTCTTTTCTCAGGTATATCCTCTCTATTACAGAAGATTTATTGAAGATATAGTTATCATAGTAGGTTCCTCCACAATGCCTATCCCCTGATTTTCCTGTGCAAGAAAGATTCTCTAAGGACTTTCCCTGAAATTGCGCTCCTGCCGGAAGCCCACTTTCACTTTGAACGATATAACCGTAAGGCCCGGAACCGTACCATGTGCATCCTCCTATCTGTCCACAGAGGGCTTCATCACATTCTTTGCAGTGATCAACATCTGCACGAAGGACCCCTTTCAGGACCTTGTACCAAACCCGATAGTCCCTGCAAACCCCATAGACCTGATCGGGCCTTACATCAACAGATACCTGACTGCAAGGACCCTGAACCTCTTCGTTTCCAATTTCTATATAAGAACGAACTTCACAGTCGTATCTGTTCAGGGTTTCAGTTTCGTTGCAGGTCTTCTCATAAGTCTCTCCATAGCGGGGAATAACCACCTTCTCACAATCAGGGTAGGTATTCGTTATCAAGTCACGGGAGGTGCTCCACATGAGACAGCGACCATCATCATCCCTCCGGAGACACTGGTTTCCAAAGAGGGAATCCTGGGAAAGATCAAACTTCGGCCTCTCCACGTAAGAATCTTCTACGAACTGACCGGCCTGGCTGCTTTCGGCTCCGGACATACCACCTGGATTGGTGTAATAGCCGCTATAGCTTCCCTGCTTTCCCTGGGCTTCGCCTGCCTTTGGGGTGATCTCATTTACAGGACCGAGCCCCTTTTGCTCAAGGGTCTGATCGATATTTTGGGGATTAAAATTCAGAATGTCCTGGGTCCCGAGGTCTTTTCCTTGCTGGAGAGCTTCCTCAAAACTCCCTGAAAAGGCGAGCGTAGGTGTGAGGACCAGGGTAAAGACAATGATAGAGACAATAAGCCTCTTTAAGAGGTTGCAATTTATAAGAGTTTCAAACAGCAATTCCTTTTCCTCCACATGAGGTAGGTCTGGTGTTCTCCGGTTGCCGGGATGTTCCGGTGCTCACCCCAGGTAAATGTGGATACCCCAAGACCATGACAGCATTTCTCTTTTGTTTCGGGAATGGGAAAGATCGTTGAAAACTTATACTGGCTCTTTTTAATAAGAGGTCTTATGATCCCTCCACATTTTGCTCCTGCTGAGCTTGTATCGTATTCAATGGCAGGTGGAACAGGAAGCCTTGCAAGTCGCGCAATAAGCCTTGAGGCGAGAAGGCTTGTCACCCTTACGGGTGAACTTTTCACACCGGTATTCCCCGTATAGGGATAGAGGGAACCCCAGCAACCAGCACACCAGAAAAACGTATTTAGAGGAAACCCAAAAGATGTGGTGAGGCAGTCAACAGAGCAGAGGGCCTGGGCAATCTCATCTCCAAAAACCTTTGCCTCGGGGTGAATATAGACCGTAAGCTCATCATCATTCCAGAGAGGATCAACTTCCGTGAAATAGAAGAGGTCTATATCACTTACCCAGTCGGTGCAGAAGTCTGCTCCAACCAGAAGATCCATCAGCCACAGGAGAGGAAAGAGATAGTAATGGGCATTAAAGAAGGCCTTTCCCTCTTCGTAATTATCCCGACCCTTGCCCTTTGTTCCGTAAGCCCCGTAAGGACTGATGCTATCCCCCAGGTCCATACCAAAAAGAAAAGGAAAACATCCTGGCTTCTGGACCAACTCAATCACCCTCGCAGGCTCCCAGAAGGAGACATAGATTCCGTATTGGGTTTTCCCATCGCTGTCCTTACAACTGCACACAAACTCGCTCGGATTAAAGTCATCAGGATTTCCGGTAACGCTCTGGAGATTGTCAGCCATGTCCCCGGAATTTAGAATCTTTTTCCCTCCTATTCTCATGGGAAAGAGACACTTCCAGCAGATATCACTCACAAGATTTGGAAACTCGCTCTTACACTTCGATTCCGGCTCCCCGGGATCATCGGCATAAACAGATGTTATTAAGGTCAAAACCAGGATGATACTAAAGAGCCTTTTCAGTAACCCTGACATACTCTCCCTCTCCTTCTATTACCGCAGGAACCCTCTTGACCCGAAACCTCTCAATTAGCTCATCATTTGCAAAATAGAAGGGCTTCCCGTGGGTCTTTATGAGTCTTTCAAGATCACCGCTTATAAGAATAATCTTTTTAAAATCCCCCTTCAGGGCAAACTCCACCTGCTTTTGAGAGTTTCCATCGATGATGACGTAACGACCGAGCTTCACATATTTTGTAGGATCAAAGACCGTCCCCCCTGAAAAGAGGATATTCCCCTGATGATCATAGATGTCTTCTGTGAGAATGAGTTTTGGGTTGATGTAGTAGACCCTCTCCTCCTTTGCATGTTCAAATCTCCCATCATACTTTGTGAGAACCAACATTCTCTTTCTTATTTCGGGAAGCCGCTCCTTTAGACTTTCCTCAACCTCCTTCTGTTTTGAGGCAAAAAACTTAAGAATATCCTCTTCCCCTATGGGATAGACCCTTCCATAGAGTCCATAGTCTTTAAGCCCCTCACTAAAACGAGAGATGGCATAACTCAGGCTTACAAGGTCTCCCTTTATGAGGCCCGTTTCATCATCTTTAACCTTCAAAATCTGAGGACCGGCTTTTACATTAAACCTCTCAAAGAGCTCGGGATCCACCTCAACAGGAATGTCATCCCCGATCTTTTGAAGGTATTTATAAAGATGGCTGATTGTGGCTTTAAGGTCGTTTCCAATAAAACCCCTGAGAACAAGAGTTACCCTTTCCTCACACTCCCGATTGATTTTGACTGCATCCCTCATGGCCCTGAGGATGACTTCTTCTGGCATGGAGAAGGAGAAGAAGTAGTAGATGGTTGCAGAACTTTCAGAGAAACATGATTCGCCTTCACTTCTTTCGTTTTGATTTAACGCCTTTCGGGCCTCCTCTTTCGTTCTCGAAACAATCCCCTGATACTCCTCCTCTTTCACGGGCTCCTGGAAGCTCTCTACCGCATCCTCGATCTTTCTTATCAATTCAGGAGAGAGGTCCTTCGGCGTGAGGATCTCTCCGGGATAGAGAGGGTCAGGATTAAAGAGAAAAGGAAGGATATATAGAACAAGAAAGAGGATAATTAACTTGATGGAGCAATTTCTTGAGGTGCTACGATTAAAAGATCGGATAGGCCTTACCAATGATCTCTGATTCATCCACCAACCCCCAGTAACGAGAATCATAGGACCTCACAGCCGGAGAGGAGACAAAGTACTTCCCTTCTGGAATTCTTCCCTCCTCTATCATTGGAAGGCCCCTTCCCCTTGAGTCCTTTTCAAATGCTTCAAATACCTGTGTACCATTGAGGGGGTCGATACTATGTAGAAAGACATAACCCCTAACGGTTAGCTCCTTATCGATCTCATCGAAAAAGACCTTGAATCGCTCCTTATGCGAAAGCTCCATGACCTCGACCCGATCCCCCTCCTTTCCGGAGATAATCTTAATCCAGCTTGCTCTACCATCGACTTTATGGTTCTTGAACGCCACATATTCACCCCTCTCCGGAACGACTCCTTTTCTTATCAACCAGAATCTGTAAGGGAAACACTCCTGTCCCTTGATCGTAAATGCAATTGAGATCTTAGATGAAAGGTAATTAAAGAAAAGAAAGAATAGAAACAGTAAGGCAAGAGAATAGAGGAGTAGCTTTTTGCGTTGAAAGAAGAAAAGTTTCATTGATTTACTTTCGTTCATCACTTCGTGTTTCACCCCTCAGGACATCCAGGGGGTTTGTCCTCTCGCTCACCTTTTCAAACTCCCTCTGGGCCTTCGTCTTTTTAACAA
This sequence comes from Thermodesulfobacteriota bacterium, assembly GCA_040756085.1. Lineage (GTDB taxonomy): Bacteria > Desulfobacterota > BSN033 > BSN033 > UBA1163 > JBFMAE01. The sequence continues at coordinate 11,866 of JBFMAE010000272.1, forward strand.
GATAGAGTTCGGTCTTCTCCCCTGGTTTAAG
>JBFMAE010000273.1:0-3106 GCA_040756085.1 Thermodesulfobacteriota bacterium
GACAATCTTAAGAAAGCTTTTTGGGTTTAAGTTTAATATCCTTCACAACACGACTCTCCATCCACTCCTCAGACTTCGTTCTCCCATACCAGCTCTTAAGCCAGATGTCTGCAATCCTTCCTACCAAAGAATAATTCCCCTTTAACCCCTTTACCCAGAGCTTCGAAAGATAAACCTGCTCAGTCGGACTTAAAAAAAGAATCTCTTTCGATAAATCTTTAATTCTTTTTCTCTGTTCTGCTTCCACGATAACCACCTCTGCAATTTTACGAACCTTGAAAAAGAGGGCTTTTGAGTAAAAATCCACGGACAACCATAGTTCCAGGACAAGGTGCCATCTTGACTATAAATGGCATGAAAATAGGGTTAAACACATCGCTTTTTTGCAGGAAACATAATCTATAGATTATTGTTATGTGACCAAAAAGTGGGAAAAATCGAAATGGCAAACAAAAACCCACCCCACTTTTTTGACGGTTTGTGCGGGGAGGGAACCGATTGCCATATTCAGTTCGCCAGCCGCAATTATTGAAGGAGCTGACCATTCGGTTTTTACCCTACGAAAAATACCCTATTCAGCCATCATGCCTACCCGAAAATACTCCCCTGCCCTCAACCAGAGGGGAGAGATTTTTCGCTCTCCATTATGGTATTACTTCCAAAATGATTTTATGCTGAGATCTCAAAATAATAGTGGCCATCTCTGACCGCCTTCTCCCAATATTGAATCCGGGATACAGAGTTTGTCTGAAGTAGTCTTACATAACTAATATTTTTTTCACAGTAATACTAAAATTGAATCGTCAAGTATAGTCAAAATTTCGGACCATGCGGGTGATGATCCCATGAAAAAATGACTATATTTGACGATTCTCCTGAAGGAGATATGGGACGGACAAGAAAGACTGTAAAACCTGAAAGGAAGCCCTACCGGTTTACAATCATAAAGGACCAGGACAGGGAGATCATGGAGTTTCTGGACTCTATCCCTAAACCCATGAGGGGAAGGATAATTCTCGAAGGATTAAAGCTTCTGAGGGAGAATTACGATTCCCCAAGGGAGGGAGTTCAAACAAATACTCAGAGAGAATCCCTTCCTGAATTTAAGGGAACTTTTGACTTTTAACGAAGAAGGGAGAAATCTATGGCAGACGTTATTGGAATTGACGTTGGGTATGGTTACACTAAGTCCTTTACCTTAGCGAATGGGATTCAGAGAAAGCTTGTCTTTCCCACGGCAGTATCCCCCTATGCCCCAAATGTTTCCTTCGGGGTAAAGATTCCAACAATCAGGGTGGATGGTAAAAGGTTTGCCGTAGGGGAGGAACTCGTAATAAACGGCCTTCCTTATGAGAACACCGTGAGGGAGGGCTTTGTGGGATCCCCCTCATACATGGCAGTCCTCGGGCATGTGCTCTCTCATACGGGTTTTCATGGGAAGGCTATGGTCACCGGGCTTCCCCCAACATTCTTTCGCAAGTAGAGGGCAGAGGAACTCTCGGAACGAATAAGAAAGCAGTGGTTTGTTGATGAACTCGGAAAGCCAATTCCCATCCCTGAAACCATAAAGATCATCCCCCAGGGATCAGGGATCTTCTTTAGCTACGTGGTAAACTATCCGGGTATCTTCGAAAAGAATGTCCTTGTAGTTGACATAGGCTACTACACCCTGGATGTGGTCTTCTTCTCGGGTGGGAAATACATCGAAGGAGCTGCGGCAAGCTTCCCCATGGGAGCAAAAAGGGTCTATGATGAGATAAGAAAGATATTCTCCAAGGTCTATGGGACCTTTTCAAAAGACGACGATATTATCGATGAGATCATAAGGTTTGGAAAATATACCGACTTCGGGCAAGAATATTCTCTGGATGTAAGAGAAATTATCGAATCTTACAAAGTCATGGTTAACAGCACTATAAAGAGTCATCTTGGAAAGGTTACTAAAAAAGTCGATCATGTGTTGGCCGGAGGAGGGGGAATAAGCCTCTTTATGGAGACAATGAAGTCTGTTATCCCTGTTAATGATCCACAGTTTGCCAATGCAATGGGGTTCTATGAATACGGGAAGCAGTTTCTTAAAAGTTGACCATCCGATTCCTGAAAAAAAATTGACAAAAAGTCAATTGTGAATTAAATTTACAAACGGGGAGAAAAAGGTGGAGAGGATGAGAGAAGCACTCAAATATTTAAATAATGCGAGAGAGATATTAAAAACAGCTCCTATCGAGGATAATATTTACACAAATGTAAAATCTGTTCAGGAAGCCTGTGGGACAGCATATCTTGCAGTGTTGAAAGCTATCGATGAATACCTTCTGAACAAAGGCGTAGACGAAAAAGAACTGCCACAATCGGTTGAGGGTTATAGAAAAATGTTACGGAAATATGCTTCGGTGCATGATGGTAAATTGTTTAATAGCTTTGAGGCTCTATATAAAGAATTACATATATCTGGGTATTACAGAGGAAATTTGCGCTCTGTCGATACTGTAAGGGGAGCCTTGAAAACTGCCAGGACTTTTATAGAGAAAATGAGTTCCTAACAGGGAGAGAATGAATGAAGGAAAATACAGTAGTCGAGAAGAAGCCAAAGGGATTCTGGAGAAGATTATGGGGTAATGTGGAACCATATAAACCACATGGCCGCTTCAAGGAGCTTGACCGTCTCGATGAAGAAAGAAAAAGACTCAGTGATGATATTTCATGTGGGCTTGTACCTTCTGACCAAAATTTCAAAGAACACAAAGGATTGGTTTAAGGTCCCAGACCAGGCTCTTTATCTCCCTCGTCAGGCCAGTCCTTGAATCCTTTCTGTCCCTCACTTATCGACTTCGCTGCGCCAGTTATTATATCTCCTACCTTATCCGATCCGAATGGCCTTGTGATCATACTGCTTGCCCCGAATTTTTCATCACCCATTTCCTTTACAAGCCTGTCAGCTTCTGTAGCATAATCCTGGAAAGTCTTTGTGTATTGCCCTACGAACTCCTCATTCTTGAGTCCTCCACTGTTACAAATTAGTCCATAATTGTCCAGACATCAGCTCTCTAATCCCTCCTTCCCTCCCTTTGCAAAAGGGAGGAACTTCCCCTCTTTGGCAAAGAGG
>JBFMAE010000274.1:0-2285 GCA_040756085.1 Thermodesulfobacteriota bacterium
TTTTCGGATCTGGACTGATTTAAGGAAAGAGATCTCCTCTGTTTTGGTGAAGAGATATAAAATGATAAGGGGGTCCAAATCCATGGCCTCTTCATTCCCTCTGAACAAGGTTAAGGATGAATTTAGGCCCTTAGGGAATTGATATCGACAAAAGATTGTCGATATGCCTAAGCGGCAATGCCAATGGTTTTAAAAATGTTTTGCATCTCTCTTTGGATATTCTCATAATGGACATCAATTTCGGATCGATTAGTTGGCTTTCGTCCGGTTTTGAGGTTACAAGCCCCTGCAAGCAGAGGGATCAATACCTTTTCGCGCAATACGAGGAAGCCCGCCATAGCCCGAAGGCCTTCTTGAGAGGCTTCATAGAATCGGGAGTCCTTGATCCGCCGGACCAAGTCTTTGCCACGAAGTTTCTTCAAATCATAGGAAGCGTGGCGAGCATGATAATCGGGGACGGAATCACCAAAGATTTCTTTAACTCTTCCCGCAAGCTCCGATGCTGTGAATCCTCGTGGATTGGCCGAGAGACCAATGACCCCCTCCATTACGGCCCTCATTCGAGGCCGATTGGTATCAATACCTCCGACTCGGGTTTGCCCCACCTTCGAGGCAAGGGGCCAGCTGTCCAGTCTACCGTTGTCAATGAAAGAAACGTCTACACCTCGCAAAACCTTCAGGAATCGCTCCAGGATGCCTTTGAGCAAGGCAATAATCTGGGGAAAGCAACCGATCCTTTTCCGACAGCGCAGTTGCTTGGTGTTGTGAACGATCACCTCGATTCGCAATACGCGTTCGCCTTTGCTATACATCTTGATCGTCAACTTCCCGAAATGGACTTTGAAGATCGTCAGATCATAGACAGGTTTCTCGATCACAGCCTCGCATCGAGGAGAGGTTCGCCTCTTCTTCCATTTAAAGAGTGGACGATGCTTGGAGCCAAAGATAGTTTTGACCATCTTGAGGTTCAAGGGGGCTCGCGTTCGATCAATGACACTATGAAACACTTGATCCAGGTAGCGCCCTCGCGTAAAGAGAAGGTTTCGGCTATATTCGCCCTGGTAGACCGAATAGGAGTAAATGAATCCACTCTTCTTCTGTTCCGAGATGTCCAGAGCGAAACACAAACACATGTAAATCCAACGCTCACAGACCTGAACCAGGCGCCCTACAGAGCTCGAGGCTCTCATGGTGTCTGCGATTCTGGCCAAGCCTGTGGCGTCGGAGATCTCTGTAAAGCAGTTGCCCTCTTTGGTGAAGGAGACCTTGCTTCTCTGAGCCTGACGGGCCACGTATTCATGACCATTGAGGATCACTTGGGCATTAAAGGGAGGATGAGGGCAGAGTTTGATGGTCAGATGCCCCCACTCTGGGTCCATGATATGGAACGAATAATGATTGACGTAAGAGATCTTGGTCTTGATGTTGGTGATCCCCTTATTGGAGCGGTGGACTTGGAAGACGGGCATGGGTGCCAGTCGAGCGATGATGCAAAAGAGGCCCCGGAAAGCAGGGTCTTTCGGTATATGCTCTTCGGCCAATTCATGCTTGCGTTGCCCACGTTGAGAGTGAATCAATGGGATGCCTTGCTTCTTCGCATAGGCATGAATTCGTCGACTAAACCGTCCCGCAAATCGCATGAGATGGGTATTGTCAAGATCGTCATCACTCCCTCTCAACTGGCGCCACCAGGTACGGAATCCTCCGGGGGACTGGGCCAGGATGAAATAGGCATTGAGCACAATACGATCGACACAATCATAAATTCCGGTAAGATAAGCTTGATAGGATTGAGAGAATTCATCGGGCATCTTCATCGGTCCTTCCCCCTTGGAAACATGAGGCTTAGGATAGGAGAAGTTTTCGATGAAGTCAACGGCCCAGAAAGACGGACGAGACTCATGAGGAGTTATCCATGGAGGGGTAAAGAGCGGAGAGATTTTAGCCCAGCGCCCCCTGGGTGGAGCGGGGCGGCCCGGAGGGCAAAATCTCGAAGCTCTTGTAGCACTCTGTGGATAACTCAACAGCGTTGCCATCACACCATTCTTAAAAGTATGCGAGGTTGAAGTTCATCCGTCGATGGATCTAAACTACCAAGTTATCAATAACGACTGCCCCGAAGGGGCCACCTCTTCCGGGCGAAGTCCCGGAAGAGGCGTAGGGACCTTAGGTCCCCGGATGATGATAAAGCCGCGAGGGTTTTTGATTCTTTCTTTTCTCACGGCGAGGGTGACCTTGATGATGAATTGTGAGACACGTTTGAGGAGGATTACGATCAGGGTCAG
>JBFMAE010000275.1:0-3932 GCA_040756085.1 Thermodesulfobacteriota bacterium
AGTTTGGAAAGGCAGGGTTTTAGATGGACCCTCCCCTGTTTGGAATCGAAGATTAGGACCCGGACTCCATTCTTTTCCAACCTCTCCACCTTTTCTTTGGGTGCCAGTTCTGTCGTGGCAACGATCGTTTTTGAAGGAGAAGTTCCGATCACTTTTGCTCCTTCCGGAATCCTTAATCGACTGTCCAAAATGATGCGATAGGGATCCCTCCCCCCCTTGATTCGTACCGTGAGCATGGGATCATCTTTTAATATGGTGCCGATTCCGACGACGATCCCATCCACTTGGTCCCTCAATCGATGGACATAGCGTCTCGAAGCCTCACCGGAAATCCACTTGGAATCACCCTTTCGGGTTGCGATTTTACCATCGAGGGTAGACGCTACCTTAAGAATGGTGAAAGGTTCCTTTTTTAGGATATATTTACAGAAGGCTTCGTTCAATCGCCGGCATTCCTTTTCTAAAATTCCGACCACCACGTCGAGGCCTGCACTCGTTAAATTACCCACCCCTTTCCCTTTTACCAGTGGATTGGGGTCTTCCATCCCTATCACCACCCGTTTCACTCCTGCCTCGATCACCACAGGGGCACAGGGAGGGGTTCGTCCATAATAGGTGCAGGGTTCCAGGTTGAGATAAAGAGTGGAGCCCCGGGCTTCTTCACCAGCCTTTCTAATGGCAAGGATCTCTGCATGAGCCTCTCCAGCTCTGGCATGGTACCCTTCTCCGACCACCTTCCCATCCTTCACCAGAACGGCTCCCACCATAGGATTGGGCGAAGTTCTTCCCCTTCCCTTTTCTGCAAGACGGAGGACCCGTTTCATCCAGTGTTCATCATCCTTCATTGTAAATTTCACAAAGATGGTATTCCGGTTACGGTGACGAAGCCCGTATCGTAAATCGTCAAAGGGTTACGGTTAAAGAGTTTCAAAGACGAACATCGTAACGAATGACCAAACTGGCATCTTAACCTCTTACCGATTGACTTTTATTTCTTTTTGGTCTCTTCTTTATTGCCGAGGAGTTCCTTCAACTCATCCATGAACTCCTGTATATCTTTGAACTGGCGATAGACAGAAGCGAAACGGACATAGGCCACGCCGTCTAACCGATGGAGTTCCTCCATCACACGCTCCCCGATTTCAGAGCTTCTGACCTCTCTCTCCCCTTTTTCCTGAAAATGGAGCTCAATTCGGTTGACGATCTTCTCAATCAGGTTGATGCTGATCGGCCTCTTTTCACAGGCTTTCTTCAGACCATTGAAGATTTTGAGGCGATTGAAGGTCTCTCTTCTTCCATCTTTCTTAATTACTAATGGGACGGCATCCTCTGCCCTTTCGCTGGTGGTAAATCGTTTCTTGCAGCCAAGACATTCCCTCCTCCGCCGGATCGTCTCCTTATCTTTGCCGAGGCGGGAATCGACTACCTTGCTTTCGGGATGATTACAAAAAGGACATTTCATAAATTTGTGATAGTGTTTGTGATAGTGAAAATGAAGAACTATCACTAAACACTATTACCATCACTTCTTTCTGTTAAATTTATCCACTTCAGTCCCTGTCTCGTTTAACATCTCCTTGGCCAAAGCATCCGCATAGCCTTCCTCATAGACAATCCTCTCAATGCCAGCATTGATGATCATCTTCGAACAAATGATGCAGGGATGGTTTGTACAATAGAGTGTGGCACCACGAATTCCCACGCCATGATAAGCAGCCTGGATGATCGCATTCTGTTCTGCATGAAGTCCACGGCAGAGCTCATGGCGTTCTCCAGAAGGGACACCCTGCTTCTGGCGGAGGCAGCCGATGTCCAGGCAATGTTCCAACCGAGAAGGAGCCCCATTATAACCTGTCGCCAGAATCTTTTTATCTTTAACGAGGACCGCACCCACCTGTCTCCTCAGGCAGGTGGAGCGTTTGGCTACCAGATGAGTGATGTCCATGAAATACTCTTCCCAGGAGGGCCGATGAGGATGACTTTTTATTTTCTCTTTCCTTTTCAAGGGTAAGCCATTAAGAGGATTTTCCGATTGCAGAATCTTAAATCCGAAGCACGAAATCCCCGCCCCGTCAAAACGGGGCGAAATTCGAAACAAACACCAATGTTCAAAATCCAAATGACCCAAAAAAAATTTTGAAATTTGAATTTCGAATTTGTTTCGCCTGCCGCAGACAGGGATTTAGATATTCGAATTTCGGATTTTACTTAAATTTTTCCTTTTCCAAGGCCTCGATTTTTTCCAGTCGCCTTTTATGTCTCCCCCCGGCAAAAGGGGTATCCAACCATACCCTGACGATCTCTTTGGCCAAGTCCTTTCCCACGACTCGACCCCCAATGACCAGAATATTGGCATCGATATGTTCACGGGAGAACCGGGCAGAATAGAGATCGTTGACCAGCGCCGCCCTCACTCCACGAAACTTATTGGCGACGATAGACATCCCGATACCGGTCCCGCAGATGAGGATCCCCTTTTCTAAATCCCCCATGGAGACTTTCTCTGCCACGAGGACACCAAAATCTGGATAATCGACCGAGCCTTCATTGAACGTTCCCATATCGATGGGTTCAACACCGATCGATTTCAAAAAGGCCTTCACTTCCTCTTTGATTTCAAAGCCGCCGTGGTCACAGGCCAGCCAGATCTGCATCTTTTTATCCTAAATATTTTTTGAAGACGAGTGTGGCATTCGTTCCGCCGAATCCAAAGGCATTGGACATGGCCACCCTCAAAGATTGACGTCTTGCCACATTGGGGACATAATCGAGATCACATTCCGGATCCGGCTCTTCATAGTTGATGGTGGGTGGAATAATGCCATCATGAATGGCCAAAACAGTGAAGATGGCCTCCGTACTTCCTGCTGCGCCCAGGAGATGGCCGGTCATCGACTTCGTCGCGCTGACAGGAATCTTTTTGGCAGACTCTCCAAAGACCGTTTTAATGGCTTGCGTTTCGGTGAGATCATTGAGGGGAGTAGAGGTTCCATGGGCATTGATATAATCGATCTCCTCGGGCCTCAACCCCGCATCTTTGATCGCCATCCGCATACACCTCACCGCACCTTCTCCATCAGGAGAGGGGGCGGTAATATGATAGGCATCGCCATTATAACCGTATCCTACCAATTCTCCATAGATCTTGGCCTTTCGCTTCAATGAAAATTCCAGTTCCTCTAAGATGACAATGCCTGCTCCTTCCGCCACCACAAACCCATCCCGGTTCTTTTCGAACGGCCGGCAGGCTTTCTCGGGTTCCTCATTCCGGGTGGAAAGGGCCTTCATCGCATTAAAACCCGCGACGGTCAGTGGGGTAATGTTGGCTTCGGTTCCACCGGCGATAATGGCATCTGCATCTCCATAGACAATGGCACGAAAGGCATCTCCGATACAATGAGCACCTGTGGCACAGGCGGTCACCACACAGGTATTGGGTCCCTTGACCCCGTGATGAATGGCGATCTGTCCCGAGGCCAGATTGGCGATGAGCATCGGGATGAAGAACGGGGTGATTCGGCTGGGCCCTCTTTCTAAAAGAACTTGGTGATATTTTTCGATGGTGGGCAATCCCCCGAGTCCTGTGCCCACAATCACACCGATCCGGTCGTCATTCTCCGGTGTGATTTTCAACTTGGCATCCTCTAAGGCTTCTTTCGTGGCCGCCAGTGCGTACTGGATGAAGAGATCCATCTTTTTAATCTCTTTCTTCTCGATGTATGATTCTGGAATGAACCCCTTCACCTCAGCCGCGATCTTCGTCTCAAATCCGTTTGTTTCGAACCGTGTCAGGGGGCCAATGCCTGACTTCCCTTCACAGATATTCTTCCACGCGGTCTGAACTCCGATCCCGGTGGGGATCACCAATCCCATCCCTGTGACAACAACCCTCCTCCTCAAAGTACCTTACCTCCTTAAGGATACACTGGTTC
>JBFMAE010000276.1:0-7555 GCA_040756085.1 Thermodesulfobacteriota bacterium
CCTCACAACCGATAATCGGTTTGATTCCATGTTTGATAGCCATCTGATAAAATTCGATCACTCCGAACATGTTTCCATGATCGGTTAGCGCTAGGGATTCCATTCGATATTTTTTGGCTAAACCGAGGACCTCTTCAAATCGAATGGCCCCGTCCAATAAGCTATATTGGCTATGGACATGAAGATGGACAAAATTTGAATGCTGCATACCCATTAGAAGAAAGGGAATATTGGAATAATGGAACATTGGAATACTGGGTTAACAAAGAACATTTTCGCTTTCCGCACAATATTCCATCATTCCATTATTCCGGGTTTATTCTTTATTCACTCCCATTCGATCGTGCTGGGAGGTTTCGAACTGATATCATATACGACTCGATTAACCCCCTTCACTTCATTAATAATCCGATTAGACATATTTCCTAATATTTTATAGGGGAGCCTCACCCAATCGGCTGTCATTCCGTCTTGGCTTTCTACAATCCGCAGCGCAATTACGTTTTCATAACTCCTTTCGTCCCCCATCACCCCAACGGTCTTCACAGGAAGTAAAATGGCAAAAGACTGCCAGACCTGGTCCCATAAATGGTCCTTCTTCATCTCTTCTATGACGATCTCATCGGCAGATCTCAAGATGTCCAATCGCTCTTTGCTCACCTCCCCGATCACCCGAATGGCGAGTCCTGGGCCTGGAAAGGGTTGGCGCTTGATCATCTCCTCAGGGAGACCCAGCACTTTCCCCAACTGCCTCACTTCATCTTTAAATAATTCTCGGAGGGGTTCCACCAATTTCAATCTCATCTTTTTGGGCAATCCTCCCACGTTGTGATGGCTCTTGATCGTTGCAGAAGGACCTTTTGAAGAGACGCTTTCAATGACATCCGGATACAGGGTCCCTTGAGCTAAATATTCCACACCCCCAATCTTCTTTGCCACCCTTTCAAAAATAGCAATAAATTCCTTTCCAATCCTTTTCCTTTTTTCTTCCGGGTCGATCACACCCTTCAATTTTTTAAGAAAAATATTTTCCGCATCCATATAGATGAGCGGGATTTTAAAATGATGTCGAAATAGATTCACCACCTGTGAGGCTTCATTCTTCCTTAATAGACCATTATTTACAAAAATACACTTGAGACCATCTCCCACTACCCTGTGAAGGAGAAGGGCGACGACTGTGGAATCAATCCCCCCGCTTAACGCACAAATCACTTTTCCCGAACCGATCTTTTCCCTCAGATCATGAACCGTCTGTTCTAAAAAAGAACGCATCGTCCAAAGTTTGGAACATCCACAAATATCAAAGAGGAAATTTCTGATGATCTCAAGCCCCTTCTGGGTATGGACCACTTCCGGATGAAATTGGAGCCCGTAAATCTTCTTCCGGGTATCTTCCATAGCCACAAAAGGTGTATTTATCGAACGTGCGATTGCGTGAAATCCAGAAGGCAAGATCCGGATCTGATCTCCATGGCTCATCCAGACCTCCAGTGTATGTCCCTTTCCCCCGATATGTTTGAATAATTTTCCATCCTGTTGAAGGATCACCTTGGCTTTCCCATACTCCCTTTTTTTTGAATGGTTGACCTTCCCTCCCAATAATTGCCCGATTAATTGCATTCCGTAACAGATCCCTAAGATGGGGATACCCATCCTAAGGAGATCGGCGTCGCAATGAGGAGCGTTCTTCTCATAAACGCTGGCAGGACCTCCTGATAAAATGATCCCCTTGGGGGACAAAGCTCTCACTTTTTCCAGAGAAAGATCATAGGGGTGAATCTCACTATAAATCTGGCATTCCCTTACCCTCCGGGCAATCAATTGGGTATACTGGGAACCAAAATCGAGAATGAGTATCTTATCAAAGGGAGTCTGTTTCTCCATGGTGTTTTTCATTTTCAAGATAGCCAAGGATAGGGAAAGCGGAAAAGGGAAATGACTTACCTTCAATGTTTTAAAAAATATTTTCCATCTTTTAATTCATATTGATAGGGGGCCCCCTTCCGATAAAAGAGGTCACTCTTTCGAAGCAATTGGGCTGAGGTCAATTCTTCGAGTTGATTGGGATATTTCCCCTTTTCCAGATAAAAGATTTCTAAAGCATTTTTTATCCGGTCCAATTGAGTTTTATGAGCGAAATGACTGGGAATTTCAATATCCACCCGTTCTATCCTCGAATTCCAAAAATGTTGTAAAAAATTTGGTTTAAAATAGACAAGGAGTAGAAAGATAAAAATCAAAAAGGCTCCGTAATAGACAAAGGCCAAGGCTTCTCTGAAATTGATCATGCTCACTTTCTTGATGAGGCTTGGCGTCTGGATCCCGACGATTTCGATGAAACCCATTTCCAGAAGGCCTACTAAAATCTCACTCGCATTGAATTTTCCCAACAGACTACGGTCGATAATTTCCTGAACCGTCCGGGTCTCGTCCACTAAATTGTAAATCAATTCCTGCTCAGAAGTCAGTTTCTCTTTCAAATCATTTTGGGGGGATAAGGCATCGAGGGTCTTTCCCCCGAGTCCGAGCGTTTTCTTAAACACCAAGTGGGGCGAAAATATTTTCTTTTCAATCTCAGACCACTCATCCACCATTCGTAGGATATTCAATAAAACCTGTTCGGTGCTGAGGGCAAATGGAATCTTTTTATAGCTTTCCACCAGTTTGAGATCAAAGTTAAAATGACCATCCTCCCACCAAAAAAGGTCATAGATGGTTTCGTAAATCTGTGTTGAAATCACCTTCAACACATCTTCTTTGGTCAGTAATTGAAGCTCGACCAGAATCTCCCCTAAGTATTTGAGGGTCTCTTTCTGTATCCTCAACACCCGTTCCAACTGTTCTTCGGTAATCAATTGGGCTTTTACCAATATTTCACCGATGAGGTCCTTTTTGCCTCGATAATTTGAATAGACATGGACGATCATACCGTCGACAAAATAGATCTCGGCCAAACTCTTTCCCCTGCGAATTTTCAGAATCCCTGTTTTAAGTTGTTGACCGATCAGCTGAATGATCTCTGTAATACTGAAGTCTTTTAAAGTCCCCTGCAGGGCCATGAACTTCCCCTTTTAGCTTTCATCTTCAATCATCTAACATTCTAAACTTCCTTACTGCAGAGAGTTCATCCCTCAAAAGAGAGATTCCAAAGGTATTCCTTGCGTTCACTTTTTAGCTTCAACTCTCGATTTAATTCGAAGAGTCTGCCGAACGGAGAGCAAATATAAAAAGATAAACAGACCTCCCCAGAAGATCGCACCCCAAAGGGTCGTCGATGTCGGGGGGAAAGAGGTCGTGATCACTCCGTTCCAATAGACAAACCTTAAGATAAAAATAAAAAACAGAAAGAGAAAAAGGAGTCCTTTGAAATGCTGCTCCCTCCACAGATAACTGAACCCAATGAAAAAAAATGAAAGAAATTTGCTGACGAAGTGGTTCTGCTTTTGAAATTGAAGGACTTGAGACGATTTCTTTTCTGCAATCTTGGGATGAAGCTTCTCCTTTTGAATGAATATCCGGTAACAGTTAAAACAGATGAATTCTTCCTCAGAATTTCCTAAATAAAATCGGTAGGTTGGGCTTCCACACATTGGACAACGGGTCAAAAATCGTTTCGTCCGGCTGTACCTGGACATCCCCATTAAAAATCCCAGAAATACGATGGGCGCTAAAAGAGGAACTCTCGTTGGAATTTTCTCAAACCAAGCTTTAAATAAGCGGAACAGAAAACCTTCTCGGCCAATGAACTGGTCCAGAAACCTTCCCCAGAGCCTCTGGGTTGTAAGGACCTCATCAATGACCAGCCGATTCATATTGGGGGAATCGATCATCGAATAGTAGTCAACAAGTTTGGGGTCCAGTTGACTTGCTTTCCGAAAGGCTTTATCAATATTACCGGACAGAAAGGTTTCCTGGGAATAGGCCCTGTAAAGGTTATAATAATAAGCTCCCTTGTCGGGAGATAAATCGATCGCTTTTTGATAGGAGGCGGTGGCTAGACCGGTCTGTTTTTGGGCCAAATAGACATTCCCAAGGTTGGAATAGGCCTCGCTGAATTTATTTTTTTGGTGAATCGCTCTTTCATAAAATTCGACTGCCTGAGGATAACGGCCCCTCCTCTTTTCTATCAAGCCAAGGGTAAAAAGGACTTCGGGGTCATCGGGATTGGTTGACAACCAGGTCCTCAATTTTTCTTCCGTTCCCCCATCCCAGTCCTCATGGTTGGCCTGGTTCATTTCTAAAATGACATCCGAAAAGCGTCCATCCAAAAAAGAGGAGCAAGCGTGGAGGAAGAAAGGAAGATAGACCAAAACGATGAGAAAAAACAGAATGAACTGCCTCTCCTTCTTGTTCACATAACCCCATAATAAAATGGACCAGAAAAGGATGGCCCATAAGATGTCCAAACGGAGAAAGAAGGGGATGAACAGGATGAAAATCTTAAGGCTGTTCAAGAGAAGCCTCGCGACTTCCTGGGTCAAATTTTTTCGAATATCGTAAAAGTAGAGGGGAAGATATTTCACCACGATCACGATTCCAAAAATAATAAAGGTCATGAGGACCGCATTCGAAAGAATGTAAAAGGTATTATAAAAAAGTTTCAAAGAACTTGGGTAATAATGAAATTGTGCGACCTGTCCCCTGAATACCTCAGGAAGGATCTTATGGAGTTGAAGAGGATTCTGATGCCAATATGCCCGCGCCAATTCAAAGTAGGGTTGGGGCAGTTCGGGTGAGAATTTTATGGAATGGTTGGCCATCTCCACAGCCTGATCAGAGACTCCTCTCTGTCTGGCCTGCTTCGATTCTCGTATCAATAAGAGAGAAAGGAGGGGAAGGTTTCTGATCCCCTTATCCAATTTCAATTGATAAAGTTGATCCAGCTCTTTCTTGCTCAGAGAGGGAGTTTTTTTAACATCCTCCCATACCCGGTCGGACGAAATCGGGGTCTCGACGGAAAAGAATTCTTTGGAGAAGGGAAGAGTTTCCTTTTTGGTCAGGACGCCAGCATAATAAAGGAGAGAGAAAACGATAAGGATAAGTATGAATATCGCCTTTTTCAAACCGTTCCTCTCGGGGCTCCTTTTATTCCAATCGGTAATTGGGAGCTTCTTTGGTAATGATCACGTCGTGGACGTGGCTTTCTTTTAATCCGGATGTTGTGATCCGAATAAATTTTGCTTTCTGTTTTAATTCTTGAAGATTTTTTGCACCCAGATATCCCATACCGGCCTTGAGGCCTCCGATGAGCTGTTGAGTACAGAATGAAAGAGCTCCTCGGTAAGGAACTCTCCCTTCAATCCCTTCTGGAACCAACTTGGTTTCGCTCTCGACATCCCCTTGAAAATACCGATCTCGGCTCCCCTCTTTCATCGCTTCCAACGACCCCATCCCACGGTAAACTTTATAGCTCCTCCCTTGATATAATACAATCTCCCCTGGACTTTCATCCGTTCCAGCAAATAAATTCCCGATCATCACCGAATGCGCTCCGGCAGCGAGGGCCTTCGTGATATCTCCAGAAAATTTAATTCCTCCATCCGCAATGACCGGCACTCCGTGTTTCTCCAAAACCTCGCTCGTTTCCATGATCGCAGAGAGCTGTGGGATCCCGACTCCTGCAACGACCCGTGTGGTGCAAATCGATCCGGGTCCCACTCCCACCTTGATCGCATCCACTCCAGCTTTGACGAGGTCAAGGGCTCCTTCTTTGGTGGCCACATTTCCTCCGATGAGTTGACAATCCGGAAAATTCTCCTTGGTGATGCGGACCGCCTCCAGCACATCCCGGGAATGGCCATGGGCGGTATCGATGACCAAGACATCCACCCCTGCCTTAATGAGCACCTCTGTCCTTGCCTCTCTGTCATTTCCAGGGCCAATGGCAGCCCCCACCCGAAGCCGTCCCAGATGATCCTTGCAGGAGTTAGGGTATTTTCTCATCTTCTCAATATCTTTGATGGTAATTAATCCCTTCAGATTGTTATGTTCATCCACGACCAATAATTTTTCGATCCTGTTTTTGTGAAGGATCGCCTTCGAAGCTTCCAGCGTGGTCCCGACAGGAACGGTGATGAGGTGATCCTTGGTCATCACCGTGGAAATTTTTTCATCAAGCCTCTTTTCAAATCTCAGATCCCGATTGGTCAGAATGCCCACTAACTTCCCTTCTTTTGTGATTGGAACCCCTGAAATCCGGTATTTCTTCATGATCTCCATGGCTTCATAAATTTTTTGATCTGGATGCATGGTAATGGGATTGAGGATCATCCCGCTTTCAGATTTTTTCACCTTATCCACTTCGAGTGCCTGGTCAGAAATCGACATGTTACGGTGGATGATTCCAATCCCCCCCTCTTGGGCCATACTGATGGCCGTCCTCGATTCTGTGACCGTATCCATGGCAGCGCTAACCAAAGGAATATTTAGCCGGATCGTCCTCGTCAGCTGAGTGCTGGTATCCACCTCCTTGGGTAATACTGCAGAAAAAGCTGGGACGAGTAATACATCATCAAATGTCAGACATTCTTCAATATTTTTAGAATAGATTCCCATCCTCTCCCCTTGCTCCCAGCAAATAATTTCTATTTGATATATCAAACGAATCATTATTTGTCAACCTGACATTATCATAATGGTCGTTTCCTGGAGGACTTCCTTCCCATAACTTTTTTTCTAAAGCAACGAAAAAATTCTCAAGGCTATCGGCACGGAGGGCCGAGATGGAAACACCCTCATATTTTCTGCAAATTGACTCCACCTCTTTTCGATTCATTTTGTCTTTTTTGTTGAAGACCCGCAAGATCGGTAGGTGATTCAGCTTTAATTCAAAAAGGATCTTCTCAACCGCTTCAATCTGTTCAGAAAAACAGGGGCTGCTGATGTCGATCAGGTGAATCAAAAGATCCGACTCTTGCAGTTCATCAAAGGTCGGACGAAAGGCCCCCATCAAATCTTTAGGTAAGTCCTTGATAAATCCAACTGTATCCGTGATCACCACTTCATCGATTTTCCTGCCTGCCGGCAGACAGGTCGGAAATCTCAATTTTCTGGTGGCCGTATCCAAAGTGGAAAATAACTTGTCCTCCACCTGAAATTGGCTCTTGGTGAGAAGGTTAAAAAGGGTCGATTTGCCAGCATTGGTGTATCCGATGATGGAAAGAACGGGGATTCCTGTCTTTGTTCGTCGCGCCCTCCTCTGTTCCCTTCTCTTACTTAATTTTTTTAACTCTTTCTCCAATAGATGGATTCGATCCCTAACCCGCCGGCGATTAATCTCTAATTTTGTCTCTCCGGGTCCACGGCCCCCGATTCCACCGGTGAGTCGGGAAAGGGCCAGTGTTTTTTTGGCCAACCGGGGGAGGAGGTATTTTAATTGGGCTAACTCTACCTGAACTTTTCCATCCAGTGTATGGGCCCGCTGGGCAAAAATATCTAAGATGAGCTGGGTTCGATCAATGACCCTCAGTTCGGTTCGATCAGAAATCGTAGCCATCTGTCCAGGTGTTAAATTTTGATCGAAAATAATTAAATCGACTCCTAACTGCATACA
>JBFMAE010000277.1:0-3787 GCA_040756085.1 Thermodesulfobacteriota bacterium
AGAACCCCGCCCATCCCAGCCATCCCTCCGCCGATTCCCCAGGTCCACTTTATAATGTGACCGGTATCGATCCCTGTCACCCGTGCCAGTTCCGGGTTATCCGCAGTCGCCCGCATCGCCTTTCCCATTCGAGTATGTTTCAGAAAGAGATGGAGGGTGGTAAAGGAAAGGAAGACCATGATTAGAATGAAAATCTGATCGGGTCTGATCTTAATCCCCAAAGGTAGCATTAATGCCGGCCTGAGGACTCCTGGTTTATAGAAGAGGGAATCGGCTCCCCAGAGGATGAGGACTACCATCTGAATGATGAAAGAGGCGCCCAGGGCAGACATGGCCAGGATGACAGTGCCACTCTTCTTTCTTCGCAGGGGTTGATAGAGGATACGATCCAAGAGGATGGCCAGGGCAGCAATGGCCATCATCGAGACCGGAATGGCAAAGACCATCCTCCAGCTAAAGGAGAGGAGACCCAAATTCTGATCGGAAATCCCCAACCAGCTGAAAAGACCGGTGACCAGAAAGAGGGCGACATAAGCCCCGGCCGTCATTAGATCGCCATGGGCAAAGTTGGCAAAGCGGAGGATGCCAAAGACCAGCGTGAGGCCAATAGAGCCCAAAGCGATAATACTTCCGAGAACGAGCCCATAGACAAAAAGTTCAGCCAAGATCAGCCTCCGAGATAGAGCTTTCCGATCTCCTCATTCTTCAAGAGGGCTTCGCCGGTATCCTCAAACACGTTTCGGCCCATGGCTAAGACATAGCCCCGATCCGATATTTTAAGGGTCTCTCTTGCATTCTGCTCCACAATGATCATCGCCACACCTGTCCGGTTGATCTCCATGATCTTTTCGAAGATCACTCCCACCAGCAATGGAGCAAGGCTTGCGGTAGGCTCATCCAACAAGAGGACCTTCGGATCGAGCATCAATGCCCTTCCCATGGCGACCATCTGTCTCATCCCGCCGGAAAGTTTCCCCACCTTCTCCGCCTTCCTCTTCAGGAGCATGGGAAAGAGACCATAGATCTCATTGAGTTTATGTTGATATTCGTCCCTCCGGATGAAGGCCCCCATCTCTAAATTTTCATGGACCGTCAACGAGGGGAATACATTTTCGACCTGCGGGACATAACCCATACCCCTGCGAACGATCCTGTCCGGACTGAGCCCCGTGATCTCTTCATTCTGGAATTTGATGGATCCTTTCTTAGGAGTGAGGAGGCCAAAGATGGTCTTCAGAAGCGTTGACTTTCCTGCCCCGTTTGGACCGATAATGGAGACGATCTCCCCTTCCAGGAGTTCAATGGAGACGTTTTGAAGGATCTCCGTCTCCCCGTATCCCGCTATGATGTCGGTTACTTTTAATAGACTCACCGATACTGTCCTCCAAGGTAGGCCTCCAATACGCGTTCATCGCTCCTGATCTCATCCGGAGTCCCCTCTGAGAGCTTTCGTCCCTCACTCATGACGATGACGGGATTGCAGAGATTCATTACGAGATCTATGTCATGTTCGATGATGAGGAAAGTAATTCCCCTCTCCAAACACAGGCTCTTTATATTCTCCACCAATTTCCTCATTAAAGTTCGATTCACCCCTGCTCCAGGTTCATCCAGGAGGATCATCTCTGGATCGACCATCAGGGTCTTGGCAAGCTCCAATAACTTCTTCTGCCCGCCAGAGAGGTTCTTGGCATACTCATCCTTGAGATGAATCAATTCTACAAACTCCAGAATCTCTAAGGCCTTATCCCGGAAGGTCTGTTCCTGCTTCCGGACCGCCTCGTTTCGAAACCATGTATTCCAGATCTTCTCGCCCATTTGATTTTCCGGCATGACCATGAGGTTCTCAAGAAGTGTCATGTGAGCAAATTCCCGTGTGATCTGGAAGGTCCGACAGATTCTTTTTCGAAAAATTTGATGCGGTGGAAATCCGTCGATGCGGTTTCCTTTAAAAAGTATTTCACCCCCATCGGGTTTGTAAAAACCTGTGATGAGGTTAAAGAGAGTGGTCTTTCCTGCCCCATTGGGTCCGATGAGTCCTGTGATCGACCCGTTCTGAACGGACAAAGAACATCCATCCACGGCCTGAATCCCCCCAAAACTCTTTCTGACCTCTTTAATCTCCAGCATTTTAATTAAATCCTCTCACTTTAATTAAATCCTCTCACAATCAGTAAGAGAATGTCAATATACCAACATCATTGAGGGACACTCCTCATCTCTTATTGATACCTTAACTCTTTTTAATACTTTTCCTTTATCGATATCAAGAATATCTACTACTTTCTCAAAGGGTCTTGGCAGAAATTTTGAGGTTTAAATAAATAAATTGTTTGTACTTGACAAATATCTATAGCTTCTAATATTATAAATTGCTTTGAAAGGGGTACTTGTTATACCATCTCTATGACATCCATAAAGGGGGGTGATAAGCCTGGGGCACGGATAGGCACCGTTTGCGTTTCCTTAGATATTTAATACTAATTCAAAAAAGGAGGTTCTTATGAAACGTTTAATTGTTTTTTCACTCGTTCTCGTTATGGTAGTTTGTCTTGCTGTGGTCTCCGCACCTGCACAAACTAAAAAAGCAGCTTTCAAATATGAAGACCCGATTGGCGTGGTGAAGATCAAAAAGGGGCAACCCATCCATATCGCCTATTGGTTTGTTGTGGCAGGACCGGACGCCTCATTAGGAACAGATACAAAGCGGGGTGTGGAGATCGCCATTGAAGACAAAGGCGGAAAACTCCTTGGCCATCCCATCAAACTGAGCGGACAGGATTCGGGTTGTAATGCCGAAGGCGGCCAGGCAGCTGCCACCAAACTCGCATCCGACCCAACGATTGTAGCAGCCATCGGCTCAAACTGCTCCAGCGAAGCCAAACCTGGGGCGCCCATCCTCTGGAAGGCTGGTATAGCCACAGTATCGCCCTCAAATACCGCGCCATTCCTGACAGACCCGAAACGAGGGCCTGAATATGACGGTTATCTGCGCACGGCACACAACGATAAGGTTCAAGGGGCAGTGGCGGCAGAGTTTGTGTGGAAACAATTAAAGGTCAAAAAGGCTGCAACCATTCACGACGGAAGCCCCTATGCCGAGCAGCTTCAGGCGGTCTTTGCCGAAACTTTCAAAAAACTGGGAGGAACCATTACAGCTCAGGAAGCTGTTGCTCCTACGGATACCGACATGCGGCCAGTGCTAACCAAAATTGCCACAAAGAAGCCCGATTTCATCTACTACCCCATTTTCATTGCAGCAGGTGGACATGTCACCCGCCAGTCGAAGGAGGTAAAGGGATTGGAGAAGGTCACTCTGATGGGTGCTGACGGCATCTTCTCTCCAGATTTCTATAAGGCAGCTGGGGATGCAGCAATTGGTATGTTCCATTCCAGCCCTGACTTCTCTGCGTTTGCCGCCGGTTACAAGGATTTCCTGGCCAAGCATCAGAAGAAGTACGGCGAAAAGCCATTAGCCCCCTTCCATGCCCATGCCTACGATGCGGCAATGATGATCTTTGCCGCTATCGAGAAGGTGGCCAAGAAAGGTCCAGACGGTACTCTTCACATTGGTCGAAAGGCTCTACGGGATGCTCTTTACGCAACGAAGGACCTAAAAGGGTTGACTGGAAATATTTCCTCCGACAAATACGGCGACTGTGCAGACCCGAGGATTGCAGTCTATAAGACGACGCCTGACAATATTAAGAAGTTGGTCATGCCAGATAAACCGTTCTGGAAACCATACTAATACAAACCCATTAATTCATGATACCCCCCACCCTAA
>JBFMAE010000278.1:0-6162 GCA_040756085.1 Thermodesulfobacteriota bacterium
CGCGGTTGATAGGGAGCAAAGCCAATGGAATGTGAGAAGATTCGAGAACAATTTTCTTCCTTGCTGGAAAAGGAATTGAGCCCGCTGGAGGAGAAGGAGGTGGGAGACCATCTTGCATCCTGTTCCGAGTGTCAAAAGGAATTAGAGCGGTTTGAAAAGACGATGGAGTGGCTTCACTCCATGGAGGAGGTGGAGGTGCCGGAAGGATTCCTCTCCGGGGTTTATAAAACGATGGAGGAGCGAGAGAATAAGGCCTCCGTGGGCGAGAAGGCGAGATGGAGATGGTTGAGCTATCCGCTCTCATTAAGACTTCCGATCCAAGCCGTAGCGATGGTGACCATCGTCTTTTTAGCCCTCTATCTCACCAAGATGATGCCGGTGGAAACGTTCCGCCTGAAGGAGGCGCAGCAGAAATCCCTACCTCCTACGGTCGAGAAAAAGATGGAACAGGTAGTGGTTCCAAAAGAGATGGAGAAAGAGCGAAGGGCTATGGAAGCACCTTCTGAAATTCCTCGTCCAAAGGATGTTGAACAGGCCAAAGGTCCTGCTTTAGCAGAGAGAAAAGATGAGGGGGCGTATGTTGCGCAGGTAAATGAGGAAGCGAAAAAAGTAGAGGCCCCTCCTCCAAAAGCTGAGATCATGGCGTATCAGACAATCGAATCAAAGGAGACAGCGAGAGCAAAAGTCCCATCACCAGAACCGGGAAAAATTGAGAAAGGATGGGTCGCAAAAGAGAAGTCTATGGTTGCCTCAAAACCTCCTCAGGAAATTATTCTGAGAATCTCCAATCGGGAGAAAACCCTCTCGCAACTTCGTGGACTGGTCAAACAATTTGGAGGGGAGATCCTCACCGCAGAAGGGAATATACTCCAGGCTTCACTTCCCATAGGCTCCTTTTCAGAATTTGAAAAAGAATTGGTAGGGCTGAGTTCTTCAACCAAGGCAGATAAGGTGATTGCACAAAAATATGCCCTAGGAGGTTTGAGAGCTTCGCCAGGAGTGAAGGAAGAAGAGGTCGATGAAAAAAATAAAGAATCGGCAAGACGTGCAATCGATGAAGGTCGGACGGTCGTTCGCATCCTTCTGATTCAAGAATAATCCTCTTTTCCAATTCAGGTTTGACTTCTGGGGACAAGTTTTTTATAAATAATTGTCCATAGCTCATACAAATTTATCCTTTTTATAAAATTTTTCCCATCATTTTATCTCAAAGAAGGAAGGAGAGTGAGTAATGATCGTCACCATCAACCCAAAAAATCCGCAACCGAGGCTGATTCGAAAGGTTGTAGAGGTTCTGAAGAACGGAGGGGTGATTGGATATCCGACCGACACGATCTATGGGGTAGGGTGCAATCTTTTCAACCCAGAGGGGATCCGGAAAGTTCATCGGTTGAAGAAAATGGACGGGAAGAAACCTCTCAGTTTCATCTGTTCCGATTTGAAGGACATCAGCCGCTATGCCTATGTTTCGAACTATGCTTATAAAATGATGAAGCGCCTGCTTCCGGGAGCCTACACCTTTATTCTGAAGGCGACGAAACTGGTTCCAAAGATTGCTATGACGAAACAGAATACGGTGGGGATCAGGATCCCCGATAATAAGATATGCCTGGCACTCGTGAAGGAGTTGGGTAACCCCATCGTCAGCACCAGTGTTTACAAACCTAATGAGGGGCTCTACAATGACCCCAACGAGATCGAAGAGCGGTTTGGGAAAGAGTTAGATCTTGTCATCGATGGAGGGATGATCGTCGCCGAACATTCCAGCATCATCGAACTCATCGAAGAGTTTCCCAAAGTGATTCGAAAAGGAAAAGGGGATGTGAGCCTTTTCCTGTGAGAACCCTGATCACCAAACGCTTTTGGCTTTTCGTATCTGGGACATTAATGTCATCAGAGATTTTTAAACTTTTTAAGTAATTTTTCTGTGAGGGGGTTCGAGATCCCGAGAAGGACGATAGGATGGGACGAAAGAATCTTCCACCCACCACCCTGCTTTTTCCTACACCGGTCGTTCTGGTCACCTGCGTGGATCAAGCGGGAAAGCCGAATATCATCACCCTAGCCTGGGTAGGCGTGGTCAATTCAGAACCTCCCATGATCGGCATATCGATTCGGCCCGAACGGTATTCTCATGCCTGCGTGAAGACATCGAAGGAGTTTGTGGTCAATCTGCCCTCCGAGGAGATGATCAGAAAGGTGGATGCCTGTGGTGTCCTTTCAGGGAAGGAGGCGGACAAGTTCACTTCCATGGGATGGAAGCCCATACCGGCCCAAAAGGTGAAGGCGCCACTGATCGATGAGTGTCCCGTTCAGATGGAATGCGAGGTAAAGGAGATCCTTTCCCTGGGGAGCCACGATCTCTTTTTAGGTCAGATCGTTTCCCTCCATGTGAGAGAAGAGGTTCAAAAAGAGAAAGGGCGGATCGATATCACCAAAGCCCTTCCACTGGTCTACTGTCCGGGTGCCCACGAATACTGGAGTCTTGGAAGATGCCTCGGTCATTATGGCTTTACAAAAGGTAGGCCCTGAAGTGACAAAAACACAGAGGCATGAGAATACAAAGCCCCTTGAGATGCCGAAATGAATTCAGCATGACAATGGGGGAGTTAATCTTGTTTTTGTCATCCCGAACTCGTTTCGGGATCTCTTGTAAACTAAATTCGGCAGGGTAACCCGTGATCATCGACTGCCACACCCATATCTTTCCTGATGAGATAAGAAGGGATCGAGAGGCCTTCTGTAAAAAGGATGAAGGGTTTTCGGCTATTTATCAAAATTCGAAAGCGAGGATGGCAGGCGTTGAGAATTTGATCGCCTCGATGGATGAATCGGGAGTCGATCGCTCCGTCATCTGCGGATTTCCCTGGAGCCTCACGAAAATCTGTTCCCTTCATAACGAATATCTGATGGAGTCGGCCTCCCGATATCCCGACCGATTGATTGTTTTCGTTTCACTCCTGTTCTCGAACCCGGATTGGTCAGGGAAGGAGTTGGATCGGAGGATGAAGGAAGGGGCAAAAGGGGTGGGGGAGGTCGCTTTCTACCGGCATGAGATGACTTCTCGGGATATTGCCTCCATGAAGCCGGTCCTGACCCGAATGGAGAAACAGAAGATTCCTCTCTTCCTCCACACCAATGAACGCATTGGCCATTCCTATCCGGGGAAGGGGATGACGCCTCTCGAACGCTTCTATGAACTCATCCTCTCTTTTCCCAAACTTCCCATCCTGTTGGCACATTGGGGGGGTGGCCTCCCCTTCTATGAGTTGATGCCGGAGGTGGCAAAGGCAATGACCCATGTCTATTATGATACGGCTGCCTCTCCATTTATTTACTCCAAAAAGATTTATGCCGTTGCCCGTGAAATGGTAGGGGCAGAAAAGATTCTCTTCGGGACAGACTTTCCCCTGATTCGGCCCCAGAGATATTTTCAAGAATTGGAAGAGTCAGGTCTATCCGGAGAGGACCGGAAGAAGATCCTCGGCCTCAACATTGCAAAGCTCCTCGGGCTAGGCAGAAAGGCGAGCCGATGAAGCATGCCTTTTTAGACCATCATAGTGGAATAGAGAGTCCTATCCACCATCTGGATGCCAGGGCGAAGATCATTGTCTTCTTCACCTTTATACTGATTGGAGTCAGCTCTCCTCCCACTGCTTTTCACCTCTTCGGGATTTTGGCCATGACCCTCATCGGCACTGCCCTTCTGGCAAGACTCCCTCTGGGTCATCTGGCAAAGAAAGTGCTGGTCATCCTTCCCTTTCTCTTTGTCGTGGCGATTTCCATTCCGTTCATGAAAAAGGATGCCATCGGCGGGGGATACAATTTGGGGTTCGGAGGACTTTCCGTATCCCAAAGCGGTCTCTGGATTCTCTGGAATGTGATCATCAAATCTTCATTAGGGGTCTTCGCCATTATTCTGCTTTACTCTACAACCTCCTTTCCTCAATTGGTCAAAGGAATGGAAAGGCTGGGGTTTCCTAAAATTTTTACGGTTCTCATCTCCTTCATGTATCGTTACTCCTTCATCCTCATCGATGAAATGTACCGGATGAAACGGGCGAGGGATTCGAGGTGTTTTGGAGGAAGATGGTTTTGGCAAATAAAGACCATCGGTCATATGATAGGGATGCTCTTTCTGAGGAGTTATTATCGCGGAGAAAGAGTTTATTTGGCCATGCTTTCGAGAGGGTATCACGGGACGATGCCCGGAACTACAACAGGAAGGTTTGGATGGGGTGAAATCCTTTTCCTATCCCTCTCTCCTGTTCTCCTTTTTCTGAGGATCTATTTAAGATGAAAACCAATAAGGTCATCGAGATAAAACATCTCTCTTACGATTATCCGGACGGAACGCCAGCCCTGAGAGAAATCAATTTGGAGATTTATCAACATGAGTCCGTAGCGATCCTCGGGTCCAATGGTGCCGGGAAATCGACGCTCCTCTATCATCTGAATGGAACGCTGATAGGAGATGGGAGGGTCACCGTCCTGGGTCTCTCTGTGGAGAAAAAGAATCTGAAGGAGATCCGGAGAAGGGTGGGGCTGGTCTTCCAGAACCCGGAGGATCAACTCTTCTGCCCCACGGTCTTCGACGATGTGGCTTTCGGACCCCACAACATGGGACTGGATGAAAAAGAGGTCCGGAATCGGGTGAGGCGGGCACTTGAGATCATGGGGCTGAAAGGGTTTGAAGGGAGGTCAGCCCACCATTTGAGCGAAGGGGAAAAGAAAAGGGTTGCCTTAGCCACAGTATTGTCTATGGACTCTGAGATTCTGGTCCTCGATGAACCCACGGATAACCTCGATCCGGCCGGGAGCCGAACGCTGATCGAACGAATCCAGTTGATCCCCCAAACGAAAGTGATCGTTACCCATCACCTCCCCGTTGCGGTCGATCTCTGTGAGAGGGCAGTATTGCTTCACGGAGGCAGAAAGGTAGAAGACCTTCCAATGGAAGAACTGTTGAAGAATCGAGATCTGTTGGAGCGGTTCGGTTTTGATGCAGATTTTGCACAGTGGATGTACGAGAGAAATGTCAAATTTCAAAACTCCTGCCTGCGGTAGGCAGGGGAAGTTCAAATGAAGTCTAAAGCCCAAATGAGATGCCGAAGCAAGTTCGGCATGACAAGAATGTCATTCTGAACTCGTTTCAGAATCCTATTTTGAATTTTGTCATTTGCCTTCCCGCCCTGCCTACCGCAGGCAGGCGTAAGCAGGGATTTCCACTCATTTTGCACTCTGTTTAAGGAAGGCGGAAGTCCCTGTTGCGAGAATCGTTCCATCCTCTCTCGCCACATAAGCCTTTGCCTTGATCAGTCTTTTACTCACCTCCGTAAGCTCTCCATGGACATGCAGGGGTTCGAGGATGGGGGCCGGCTTTTTAAACTTGACCTCTAAGAAAGCTGTGACCGCCTGATAACCTAATTCATAGACCAATTTTGCCATCGCCTCATCCAGGAGCGTGCTGATCATCCCGCCGTGGACAATGCCATCCCAGCCCTGGAAGGTCGGGCTTGCAACAAATATTGTTTTAAGGGTTTTCTTCTCTTTATCAATCTCAAAACTCAATCGCAACCCGTCTGGATTATTCTCTCCACAGACAAAACACTTCCCATAAGATTCGAATTTCATTATCTCCCTCCAAACTTCATTTCAGAAAAAAATCTCCTCTCCCCATTGTGGGAGAGGATTCACCCTGTTAGATGGAATAAATTGCAAGAAAGGATTAGAGAATTGGACCTATCTAACAGGGTAAAGGTGAGAGGTGATCCAGTTGACTTGGTTTTGTGAGTATCATATAGTTTGAATAAAGGGATTGTCAATGAAAAAGAATGATCATTATCTCCAGGTCGCAGTGGCTGCAGCCAAAGAGGCGGGCCGTATCCAGAGGCTTCACTTCGGCCATTTTCACCAGATCGAGTACAAAGGGGAGATCAATCCGGTGACGGAAGTGGATAAGCTCTGCGATCAAGCCATTATCCAGATGATTCTCAATGCTTTTCCTGACCATGATTTCCTCACCGAAGAGGGTGTTTCAAAGAGGAAGGGTTCTCCCTGGAAGTGGATCATCGATCCACTCGACGGGACAACAAATTATTTCCACGAGTACCCCTGTTTCTGTGTTTCCATAGGACTGGAGGTAGAAGGGGAGGTGAGACT